>CAIWWH010000053.1 GCA_903916385.1 uncultured Actinomycetes bacterium | reverse complement strand
TTTGGGAGTTCAGCGATGCTCACTCTGGTTCCCTCAACTCTCATTGCTTACGTGGTTTTCCTCTAGATTGGCAATTCTCTTGCCTGCCACCGACATTCCCTATTTTCGGGTCCACCCCATGTGTGTGCCTTTGTGGGAAAGGGGAAGTTTGCTGGGGATAACCTGAAAATCTGTGTGGAGGGGCTGTGTGTAACTACCCTCATATTGGGGATAGAACTGTGAGTTTCGCTCTTTTTGCGCTCAAAATTGCGCTCAAGGTTGGGGATAAAGATAAATCTAGGAATCTCAATAAATGAGAAAACCCCACCTATCGCAGCAGGTGGGGTTTTCGAGAAGAGCGATTAAGCGGCGACGACAGTAACTTGAACGGTGGCGCCAACCTGGGCATGAAGGGTGACCTTGGCGGTGTAGCTGCCAAGCTTCTTCATGACTGGGGCCTTCAGGCGGTGGCGATCGATATCGATCCCGACTGAAGATTTGATGGCCGAGATCAGGTCCTTATCAGTTACAGAACCGAAGAGTGAACCTGTTGCTCCCACCTTCGCCTTAACGACGATTGGAGCTGCCTCCAAAGTCGCTTTGATCTCACGGGCATGGTCGAGGTCGCGGATCTCGCGTGCGCTACGAGCGCGGCGAATTCCCTCGATCTGCTTCTCTCCGCCAACTGACCAGGCAATTGCATTGCCATTTGGGAGGAGGAAGTTACGGGCATAACCATCTTTTACAGTTACAACATCTCCGGCTTGGCCGAGACCTGTAACTTCACGAGTAAGGATGAGTTTCATCTTTGCATCTCTCCTTATCTTGCTGTCGAGGTGTAAGGCAAGAGCGCCATTTCGCGGGAGTTCTTTACCGCGGCAGCAATTGCACGTTGATGTTGGGTGCAGGCACCCGTTACTCGGCGAGCGCGGATCTTGCCGCGATCAGAGATGAACTTACGAAGGGTCGCGATGTCCTTATAGTCGATGTATGCGACCTTCTGCTGGCAGAACGAACATGGCTTCTTCTTAAATTTCTTCAAAGCCGCAGCCGACATCTTCGGTGCGACCTTCTTTGGCTTTAAGGTCTTATTACTTCTTGCTCCCACTGTGGTGCTCCTTTATGAGGGCCCTGTTTATTGAAACAGGAATGGTTGGTTTTGAATTACTTGGCTTCTAATAAGTTAGAAAGGGGGCTGATCATCTGATGCTCCAGTTGCCCAACCGCCGCCTACTGGGGCTGCTGACCAAGGATCATCGGAAGATGCAGTTTCAGATGTTGCGGTGAAACCGCCAGTACCCGCACCGCGAGTTGTCTTAGTGACCTTTGCAGTTGCATTGCGAAGTGATGGACCTACCTCGTCAACTTCAACCTCAAATACTGTGCGCTTTTCGCCTTCTTTAGTCTCATAAGAGCGTTGCTTCAGCCGCCCAGAAACGATGACACGCATTCCACGTGTCAAAGATTCTGCGACATTCTCTGCAGCTTGACGCCAGATCTGACAGTTAAGAAAGAGGCTATCGCCATCCTTCCACTCGTTCGTTGCCTTATCGAGATAACGAGGAGTTGATGCAACGGTGAACTTTGCGACTGCAGCACCTGATGGTGTGAAGCGCAGTTCAGGATCGCTTGTTAAGTTACCGATCATTGTGATTGTTGTATCGCCAGCTGCCATTTTTCTCTCGCTTAATTAACTGTGAGTTCGATTATGAGTTGAGGTGATCTGGACGAACGACCTTGGTGCGAAGCACCGCTTCGTTCAAATTGAGTTGGCGATCAAGTTCTTTGATCGCATCTGGACCACAGTGCAGATCAGCGACAGCGTAGATGCCTTCGGCCTTCTTATTGATTTCGAAGGTCATGCGGCGACGGCCCCAAATATCGAGCTTGTCGACGGTACCACCACTGTCTTTGATGATCTTGAGATATGTCTCAAGACTTGGTGCGACTGTGCGTTCTTCTAGGTCTGGATCGAGAATGACCATGATTTCGTAATGACGCATGCGTTAACCCCACCTCCTCTGGACTAAAGCGGCCGTGGGATTTCCACGGCAGGAGGGTTACTGCTCCAACAGCGGAAAGGACGGGTGCCCTGAACGTGAAGGAAGGGTAAGCCTAACCCTCGATCTCCGATTGGAGAAATTTCTCCTCCTGGGGAGCCTGGGTGGTTGTGGATAAGTGGGCCTTCGGCGTAAGCAGGCGCCAGGCGAAGTAGAGGCTGGCTGCGACCCGAAGCAGGATGGCTCCCGCATACCAGTGGGTCGGCAGCGAGAATTTGCTTCCCCCATAGGTCGCTAGGTACTCCCAGATTGCGAAGTGATAAATCGCCTCACTCCCCTGCCAGAACCAAAATGCTGCTCTATCCCGCTTATCAATCAGGGCTATGACCCCTAGCGGCGCAAGCCAAAGGACATATTGGGGTGAGTAGACCTTGTTGAGGGCGGTGAAGAGCGCCACAAAGATGAAGGCGCTTTGGGACAGGGTGGGGGTCAAATCTCGACGGAGGAGGCGGCCAGCAGCGGTCAGCGCGCCAACCAGGAAGAGGGCGATCCAATAAAAATTAATCCCGGAGATATTGAGCCCAAAGATATTGAGCGCCTGCCAAAGCGAGCCAAGATCTGCCGGCCGGCTCCCGTTTAGTTTGAAGAAGCGCCACCACCCAGTTGGGGTAGTTAATGCAAAAGGCGCGTTGATCACGATCCATAACCCAACCGTCTGCACCAAGTAACGCAGACCCTCCCGTATCTCCCCTCGATGGAAGAAGATGATCGCTATCGGGATTAATAGAACGACTGGAAAGAATTTAGTTGCAATTGAAATCGCTAGCGCTGCCGAACTCAATCGATACTTCTGTCGATCGAACCAATAAATTGCGGCAACTGCTGAAATGACTGCCCACATATCCCAGTTGATGTAGAGGGAGGCTATGACCGCGGGAAGTAACGGTAGTAAGTACCACTTACTGGGATTGATTTTCGAAACGATAATTGCTGTGCCGATAAAGAGCGCCGCTAAAAAGAGAATGTTAATGAGGTAGTAATACTTATCCGCGTTGTATCCATGTGGAGTAATCACGGCCGTCGCCCACATCACGACTCCCGTCAATGGGGGATACTCGACGGAATTTGTTGCGCTGGAGTAAGGCCATAGATGATCTACCAATCCACGCGCATCAAAGAGAGCTGGAAGATCGCTGTAGCACTCGTGAACATCGACCCCAACCCCGGACCAATTTGTGTTGTAACAATGATCAAATTTAACGAGAGAGAGAATCCCGGCAAAGAGAGCGAGAGCAATGACGGCTTTTGTTGTGAATGAAAGCCTCATTTTTTCGGGAGAATTACTTCTTCTTCTTTGGCGCCGGAGCTGGTCTAGGAGTCGGCGTTACTTTTGCTAGAGCTGGATCCATAGTTGGAACAGCGCTCTGCATGGGAACTGGATCGGTGCCACCGATATTGGCAGGTGGTGGGAAATCCATTATTGGCGTGTGCGCTAACGCCTCCTTCATATATTGATCCCAGATCTTCGCCGGGAAGCTTCCGCCAGTAACAGCGTTAAGCCCGCCGATTCCATTGAGAGATTGCGTTGCGTTATCTCTAAAGAGAGCGACGCTGGCAGCCATCTGCGGAACGAAACCATTGAACCAGGCACTTGCATTGTCTGTCGTTGTTCCAGTCTTACCGGCGCTGGGTCTGCCTAAATCAGCAACAGCTCCAGAGGCGGTTCCATATTGAGTAACCGTTTGCAGTGCAGTCGTGAGATCCGCCATTACGTCACTAGCAAAGACCTGATTCGTTTGTGGTTGCGCTTGGTAAAGGACGCCACCGTTATCTCCAAGCACCTGCGAAACGATGTACGGCTTCGCATATATCCCTTGCGCCGCGAATGTCGCGTATGCGCTAGCCACATCAATAACGTGTGGGCTAGCAACACCGAGGGTGACTGACGGACCGGAAACCATCTGTACAGATGCAGGAATCCCTGCTCTGCGCGCTACATCGATCACCTTATCTGGCCCAACTTTTATACCTAGTGGAACAAAGACAGTATTTACTGAGTTGGCAGTTGCATCTAGAAGATTGATATTTGCAAATTGCTCATTGCCGTAGTTAAAGACGGGATAAGGACCTTGTGAACCAGGATCGTAGAAAACTTGCGGGGAGTGGCCATTCCAAACTGATTGCAGACTGATGCCTGCCTCTAGGGCAGCGGTCAATGCGAATGGTTTGAAGGAAGATCCGGCTTGAGCAGTTGCCTGCGTTGCATTGTTGTACTGGCTCTTGAGGTAATCCTGTCCACCGTACATGGCAAGCACCGCACCCGTGCCAGGTTGAATGGCAACGAGGGCAACGCGTAAATTATTAAATGGCGCCTTAGGGGTCCGCTTTGCAACGGCATCTACTGCGGCCTGTTGATCCTTCTTTACCAGCGTCGTCTTAACGACCAACCCACCCTGCATCAACTGATCCTGGGTGAAGCCAAATTGCTGCAATTGATTTTCAATCCATGAGACAACGTATCCCTTTGGTCCAGCTAGAGATCCAGATGTAACGCGCGGCTGGATAAATGGAAAGACTTGCGCGGCCTCCTCCTTCGGAGTTAACCATTTCGCTTTAACCATTCCATCGAGCACGTACTTCCAGCGTAATTTCAAACGCGCCAAATAGCTAGGACCATTGGCTGGGTCGTAGTAGCCCGGTGCGTTAAGAACGCTGGCAAGTACGGCAGCCTGCGAGACATTAAGTTGATCGACAGTTCGCCCAAAGAAGACCTGGGAACCGGTCTGCACTCCATACGCTCCACGGCCAAAGTAAATGGTGTTGAGATAGTCTTCCAAAATTTGATCTTTAGAGAGTTGTTGCTCCAGTTTGACTGCAATCACGATCTCTTTGATTTTGCGCTGCACACTCTGTTGTGGAGACAGGAAGGCAGTCTTCGCGTATTGCTGCGTAATTGTCGATCCACCTTGTAGTGATCCTCCGCGGAGGTCATGCCAGAGAGCTCGTAAAATTCCGGTTGGGCTAAAAGCATGCTCTGTATAAAAATTGCGATCTTCTGCAGCCATAATTGCGTGACGTACATTGATTGGAACGCTAGCGAGTTGAACGCTTGTGCGATCCTCGGCACCAACTCGACCAATCTCTGAACCATCGGCATATTCGATGACAGTGGCTTGGCTATTCACATATTGGTTGGGATCGGGAAACTTGACTGTGAAGTAGGCAAAGGCGAAGAGGTATGTTGCGATAACAAAGCCGCCGCCTATCGTAAAGATCGCACCACGAATGAACCAGATTCTTAAGTTCTCGCGAGTGGGTCTTTCCATGTGGAAAGGTTACCGTCCCGCACTACGGGCGTAATCCTCGTCTTCAAGGGTACGTACCTTGCGCGGAGGCTTGCGGTACTTGCCATCGCCGAGCTTGAAAGAGTAGATCAGGTGATGCCATCCACAATTTCTGCAGACTTCTACTACATAGACCCGAAATTCACCGTACTGGCTCTGCATCTCAGTGATCTCGGCAAGACTCTTAATACGACCTGAGTATTGCCCGAGTTGGTCACCAAAGGTATAGCGAAGTTCAACTATCTGCTCCTTGCGGCAGACGGGACAGAGACGTGAAACTGGCTCCCCGTGATACTTGGCTGCACTCTTGAGGTATGGGTCGGCATCACATGCATCCAGGCCAGAGGTCGTGCCCTTAAAGAGCGCGATTAACGTAGCCCGTCGCTTAAGTGAATAATCGATCGCATCGCGCCGACTCCACAGTGTTTCCAACATAGTTGCTTAGAATAAACCCTTATTAATAACTACGCTTGCGACCATGAAGAGGGTTGGAATGACTACTAGGTGGCCATTGCACTCCGGAAGTAAACTCACTCAGCTCCTGACGGTCCGCTGGATCGGACAGATCGGTGATGGAATCTTCCAATCCTCTCTCGCCTCCTTCGTCCTCTTCTCACCTGAGCGCCAACCAGATGCAGTCAGTGCTGCCACGGCCTTTGCGGTAGTACTGCTGCCATACTCGCTCGTCGGTCCATATGCTGGCGTCTTTTTAGACCGTTTCTCCAGACAGCGCATCGTGCAATTTTCCAATCTTGTTCGAGGCGCAGACCTTTTACTTATTGCTCTTTTAATTAAATCGGGGACGACTGGTGTACCACTGACGCTACTAGTGCTTGCCGCCTTCGGAATTAACCGTTTAATCCTTGCTGGACTCTCTGCTGGGCTGCCTTTGATTGTCACGCGTGAAGAGCTGATCTCCGCAAATGCCCTTGCGGTCACTGGAGGAAGTATCGGTGTAGTAATCGGTGGCGGTATTGGCATTGGGGTAAAGAAGTTATTCGATGCCCACGGCAAGAGCGACCTCTCCGATGCAAAAGTCATTCTGATTGCCATGGCCTGTTATCTTGCAAGTGCGCTCTTTACGCGTCGACTCTCGCGCGGCGATATAGGACCGGCAGATCACGAGGTTCCAGCGCAGATACGTGGCTTCCGTGAGCTACAAGAGGGCCTTCGCATTTTGAAGTTTCACCCCGATGCACTGCGTGGAATATTTGCTACTGCAATTCAACGCGGAGGTTTAACAGCGCTCACATTGATGGGTTTGCTTCTCGAGCGAAATACTTTCAATCCACCTAGCAATCCCGATGCTGGCCTTGCTGGATTTGCCTATGCGCTCGCCATCGCGGGAGTGGGGCTAGGCATCGGCTCCTTTGTGACCCCTTTCTTTGTGAGCTACTTCGGGAGACATCGCTGGATTCGCCTGATGCTAGTCACGCCCTCAATCTTCCTCGTCTTCTTTGCCTTTATCCCACAAGAGTGGCTTCTTATCACTACGGCATTTTTCATCGCGCTTTGTGGGCAAGCGGTCAAAGTTACAAATGATGCTCTGGTGCAATCGCAAATCGCTGACGAATTCCGCGGACGCGTCTTCGCCTTTTACGATGTGGCAGTAAATGCGGTGATCGTTTTGGGGGCGATAGTTGCAGCACTTGTTCTTCCTAAGAGTGGAAAATCAGCAGAGCTTCCGCTACTAACAACAGGGGTCTTCGCGATGGCGACGTTACTTCTCTTGCGCCCCTCTAAGTTCTTTATCGCTCGCCCACGCGAGTAGCTCTTGTGTGGCTACTTCAACACCGAGTGGTCCGCGCTCCATACGTAACTCCAAGAGATAGTCATAGGCCTCTCCAACAGCGCGAGATGGCTTGATCCCTAAGATCTCCATAATCTCTTGACCGTTGAGATCGGGTCTAATGCGATCGAGTTCCTCTTGCGCCTTCAGTTGCACGATACGTAACTCCAGGGAGTCGTAGGTCGCCGAAAGTTGATCCGCTTTTCTTTTGTTTCGCGTTGTGCAGTCGGCGCGCGTAAGAACGTGCAAGTGATCAAGTAACTCCCCGGCGTCGCGGATGTAGCGGCGCACTGCGGAATCCGTCCACTCCCCGCTGCCATATCCGTGAAAGCGCAGGTGTAGAAAGACTAACGTCGAGACCTCATCGATAGTTTTGCTATCAAAGCGCAATTCTTTGAGGCGCTTCTTGGTCATCTTTGCCCCAACTACCTCATGGTGGTGGAAGGAGACCCCTCCTCCAGGAATCAATTCGCGAGTGCGTGGTTTGCCGATGTCGTGCATCAGCGCCGCCAATCGAATTGTTAAGTTCGGTCCTCCCAGGCGGTCTTCATGTGCGATAGCTTGATCTAGCACCGTCAGTGTGTGCTCGTAAACATCTTTATGATGGTGATGTTCATCGATCTCAAGTTTCAATTTTGGGAGCTCTGGAAAGAAAGCGCTCGCTAATCCACTCTCGACAAGCAAAAGGAGACCAGCACGAGGGTTTGGAGACATTAGTGTCTTCGTAAACTCATCACGAACCCGCTCTGCAGAAATTATCGAAAGGCGCCCCGCCATCTCTTCTATTGCCTCGATAACTTCGGGATCGACAGAAAAATCTAGCTGTGCAACAAAACGAGCCGCCCGCATCATTCTTAACGGGTCATCAGAAAAGGAGGCGCGAGCATTGACTGGCGTGCGCAGCACTTTCTTTGCGAGATCTCCGGCGCCATCAAAGAGATCGATGAAAAGTGGAGAGTCGCCAGTGAGTTCTAGAGCCATCGCGTTCACGGTGAAATCTCTCCTCGAAAGGTCGCCTTCGATGGAGTCGCCGAAATCTACAGTTGGCTTTCGCGAATCAGGGTCATAACTTTCACTGCGAAATGTGGTGACTTCGACCATCACATCGCCTTTCTTGGCGGCGATTGTTCCGAAGGCTGCACCGGTCTCCCAGATAGCATCCCCCCATCGCTTAAGGATGCGGACTGAATCTGCAGGTCGAGCGCTTGATGCAAAATCTAAATCATTCCCGAGTCGCCCGAGAATGGCATCGCGAACAGGTCCACCTACGAGGGCCAGGGTAAATCCGGCGTCCCTATAGGCCCCGGCCAGCGATTTGATGAGAGGGCCATGTGCGGCCAGGGCGCCTAGGGCAAGTTCGGCGGCTAGGTCGCGGGGATTGGGCATCTGGGTACTCACAATGAGTAAGGCTAGAGCAGTACCCTTCTCTTATGACCCCGGCACCTGGTGCGGGTGGCGAAGCGAAGCGGAAAAAGCGTCGGAGACGGCGTCCAGCGGGGCCACACACACCTACAAACTCTTCTTCTGCGACCAAATCTGAAGTTGGTACTACCCCTGTAAAAAAGGTGGCCCCCAAGAAGCGCTCGGTATATGCCAAGCGCGTAGACGAAGTAAGTGCTGGTGGATTAGTCATCGACGAGAGCGGGACTAAAGGCCTGTTGATCGGCCGACGCGATCTCAAGGATGCCAGTCGCGAGCGTTTGTTGTGGTCACTGCCAAAAGGGCATATCGAAGCCGGCGAGACTCCGGAAGAAGCCGCCATCCGAGAGGTCGCCGAAGAGACGGGAATTCAAAGTGAGATCTCGCGAGAGTTGGGCATTATCGATTTTTGGTTTATGGCTGGTGGAAAACGTATTCATAAGACCGTCCACCATTATCTCTTCCGAGAAGTTGGCGGGGTTCTCGCACCACAGGTAAGTGAAGTTGATGATGTGGGATGGTTCCCGCTCGAAGAGATCATCTCACTGCTGGCATATCCAGATGAGAAGAAGTTGATCGCAAAATCTGGTGAGTTAAAAGTATGAAGCGTTGGCTAGTCGCACTCGCCGCCTTCACCTTAACTGCAATCTCCCTTCCTGTAGCCCACGCCAGTTCAGTAATTGTTCTTACCGAACCAACGCATCGACAAATCAATGGCCAATTCATTGACGATGACATGGCAACACTTATTGGAGTTTCCGGTCGCCTAGGGCAACTTGTGTTTAACCCTCCCGTGGGTGATCGCACATGGGTCATTGATCCAGCTCTTATCGAGGAGGTAAGTGCGATGGCGAGTGGTTACACACTTACTTCAGGGGCCGCCGGAGTCGGAGAACTATTTGCCAAATCGTGGTTGACACAATTGGCTGTAGTAACGCGTTCTGACACCGTAATTGCAATGGCGTATGGAGATCCATCCAAGTACTGGGTGCAACGTCTCGCTCCACATTATGTTAATTATGTACTTTCGATATCTGGAGTTCGCCTCGCTGAACTCCTCGGACGAGGAGTCGTCGCCGCAACTTCTTATCGCTCCAATAGCCAATTCACTCTCGCAAATTCTGAAATTGATGCGATTGAAAGTGACTCCACAAACTTTGCTCAAACTGCACCCTTTATCGATCCCAAGGACATTGATATCTCTCGACTGGCGCTCCTCAAAATACTGAATCCAGATCTACCTAAGGATCGGCGGGACTATCTCGTCCGCGATTTCACGGCAGCCGCTTACACCCAGATGCATCTCGTTCACTTGAGTCCAGGTAAGTTCACGATCACATCGAGCCACCAAGATCTTCCAATTACGATTACAAATGGTTTTCCTAGCGATATCAAAGTAAATCTTTATGTCATTCCAACGAACCTGAAGGTTGAAGTTGGAACTCTTCCGCAGGTTTCCATTCCCGCGCAGTCGAAGACACAAGTAATGGTCCCCGTCACCGTACTCACATCAGGCACATCTGGACTTAATGTTGAACTCACCTCAAGCAATGGTGACTTACTAGGTGATTCAATTATTTACCCTCTTCAACTCTCTGTCATAAGCCCCATCGCAACATGGGTTACAACGGGTGCAGCGGTACTGCTCTTTGTTGCCGCTAGCATCCAGAGTATTCGTCGTATCAGGCGGAGGCAGCGATGAGCGAAAATTCGATCGCTCGTTCCTCCGCAATTATGGCCGTAGGGACTCTCGCCTCTCGCATAACTGGACTAATCCGCGGGCTCTTGTTGGTTGCGGTGCTTGGAACTTCACTCCTTGGCGATACATACAACGTCGCCAACACCATGCCGAATATCTTGTACAACTTGATTATCGGCGGGGCACTTACAGCGGTCTTCGTCCCACAGATTGTGCGTGCACTGCGAGAACCTGATGGTGGCTCGGCCTTTGTTTCTCGACTTGTTACGGCAACATCCGTCTTGCTCGCACTCTTAGTTCTAGTCTCTGTGATCGCAGCACCGCTATTGGTTCGACTCTTCGCCAGTAGTTACGTGGGCCGCCCAGAATTCAATCTGACCGTTCTCTTTATGCGCTACTGCCTGCCACAAATCTTCTTTATGGGTCTCTTTGCGCTGCTGGGGCAAGTCGCGAATGCAAAGGGAAAATTTGGGCCGATGATGTGGGCTCCTGTCTTTAATAATCTCGTTGCCATTGGAGTCTTCGGATACTTTCTGCACATCTCAAAGGGTTGGAAGGTCTCCACGATCTCGCACGGCCAAGCGACTTGGTTGGCTGTCGGAACAACCATCGGTTTTATAGTGCAACTGTTCTGCCTGCTGCCAGTATTACGCGAGACAAAGATCAAGATCCGGCCACGCTTTGATTGGCGCGATCCCGAATTGAAGAAGTCACTTCACCTGGCAACGTGGACGCTGGCCTTCGCCGCCTTCTCGCAATTGAGTTATCTAGTTACCGTCAACCTCTCGACGAGTGCAGCAGTACGAGCGCTTAAAGATGGTGTGACTACCGGTGTTGGCTACACCCCATACGGAAATGCATTTCTCATTCTCTTGCTTCCACACTCCGTAGTAACGATCTCAATAGTGACCGCGATCCTGCCTCTTCTTTCTGGCCACGCTATTGATAAGAAATTTAAGGAGATTCACGAAGAACTGCTTAGAGCAATCCGTTTGGTTGGAATAATTACCGTTCCCAGCGCAATCGCATTCTTACTCTTCGGCCCCATGATTACGCGCACACTCTTCTTTGGAATCTCCAACGCAGATGCTCGATATCTTGGGCTAGTTCTCTCGGCTTTCGCAGTTGGACTACTTCCATTGAGCGTCAATCTCGTGGCGCTACGTGGATTGAACGCCTTCGAAAATGTGAAATTGCAGGTTCTAAGTAATGCCATCATGAATATCTTTGCCAGCCTTGTAGCTTTTGCCTTCGCGCTGGCTCTGCCTGCGAAGTGGGTTACCGTTGGGTTGGCGGGGGCGGCGGCCCTCAGTTATTACGTTGGAGCGTGGACTTCCATCCGGCTACTTCGTCGCTACAAGATTGATATCCAGATCAGCGAGATTATCGGCTTATATGCCCGCCTTGCGCTCCTCTATGGGGCGGTGGCGCTCCCGCTCTTTCTTATTAGGAACCAGATTCCGGGTGGGAATACCGTGCGATTATTGGTTGTTCTTTCGGTGAGCGGTTTGGGCTATCTGGCGCTGGCAAGAGCGTTTAAGATCGCCGAGGTGGGAGATGCATTCGCTCTCTTCTTGCGTCGTAAATAAAGAGGTTACATAGAGAGATGGTGTCCAAGTGAGTGATGTGATCCACGAGCTGGTAATAGTTGGCTCGGGTCCTGCTGGCTACACAGCGGGGATTTATGCGGCGCGCGCCCAACTCGCCCCCGTTCTCTATGAAGGATCAGTGACGGCTGGTGGAGCTTTGATGAACACCACCGAGGTGGAAAATTTTCCGGGATTCCCCGATGCAATCATTGGGCCAGATTTAATGGATAAGTTGAAAGCGCAAGCGGAAAAGTTTGGCTCAATCCTCGTCCGCGATGACATCGTTGAAATGAAACTTCAAGGCGACGTGAAGACGTTAGTTGATGGGAGCGGTAACACTCTGCAGGCCAAAGCGGTCATCCTTGCGACTGGCTCTGCTTACAAAGAGATTGGTTTGGAAAATGAGAAGCGCCTTTCTGGGCGTGGTGTTTCTTGGTGTGCTACCTGCGATGGTTTCTTCTTCCGCAACCAAGAGATTGCTGTTGTGGGCGGTGGCGATTCTGCGATGGAGGAAGCGACCTTCTTAACTCGCTTCGCTTCAAAGGTGGTTGTAATACATCGACGTGACTCTCTTCGTGCTTCCAAGATCATGGTGGAGCGCGCGCAGACCAACCCAAAAATTGAATTCTTATGGAATACCGAAGTTATTGATGTTCTGGGTGCCGAGAACGTCACGGGCCTCAAGCTGCGAAATACGGTTGATGGTAGTGAATCCGAACGCGCCTTCACGGGACTCTTTGTAGCGATCGGACATTCCCCTCGTTCTGAGCTGCTTGTTGGACAAGTAGAGCTGGACGATGAGGGCTACGTAAAGGTCCAGGGTCGTTCCACGCATACAAATCTCAGTGGGGTCTTTGCGTGTGGGGATTTAGTTGATCACACATATCGCCAAGCCATCACGGCTGCTGGTTCCGGGTGTCAGGCAGCGTTAGACGCTGAAAGATTCCTTGCTGGACACTAGAATCCGTACTCTGCATTTTAAGAAAATAGCGAA
>CAIWWH010000052.1 GCA_903916385.1 uncultured Actinomycetes bacterium | reverse complement strand
TGGCTGATTCCTTCGCGCTGACTGAGAGGGACAACTTCCTTCTCAATCACTCTCCAAAGCATCGAATATTGGGGTTGACTCGCGACGAAACGGGTCCAGCCGTGCTCTTTTTGAATTTGCAGCGCTGCCTTGATCTCTCCTGCGTTCCATTCAGAGAAGCCAACGTAATTGACCTTGCCTTGTCGGACCAGGTCCTCAAAGGCTTGTAAAGACTCCTCGAGCGGGCTCTCATGGTCGAAGCGGTGCATAAAGTAAAGATCAATATGGTCAGTATTTAAACGCTTCAGAGAGGCATGTACCGACTCCATGATGTGCTTGCGAGATAGTCCACGATCGTTCTTACCTTCGCCCGTAGGGAAATAGACCTTCGAAAAGAGTTCGTAGGACTCTCTTCTCGTTCCCTTGAGCGCTTTTCCTAAGATGGTTTCGGCACGACCCCCAGCGTAAACATCAGCCGTGTCAAATGTTGTGACTCCTGCGTCGAGCGCCGCATGGACACATTTGATGGCGCCTTCAGCTTCTACCTGCGAGCCATGAGTAATCCAATTTCCGTAGGCAATCTCTGAAACGTACATTCCAGAACTGCCAAGGCGACGATATTCCATCGTTACTTCACTGCTCCCGTCGATAGTCCCTTATATATGTACTTCTGCAAGGCGAGGAAGACCACCAGAGTGGGCAGGATGACCAGGAAGGTGGCCGCACAAATTACCTGCCAACTTGCGCTGAAAGGTCCGATGAAGCGATACAAAGAGGTAGAAACAGTGCCCAAATTGGGATCCGGCATATATAAGAATGGCGTGTAGAAATCGTTGTAGATGGCAATTCCTTTGATGATAATTACCGTGGCAATTGCTGGACGCAAGAGAGGCAAGATAATTCTGAAATAAATCGTAAAGTGCCCAGCGCCATCGATGCGCGCGGCCTCATCCAAAGCTTTCGGAATTGATTGCATGAATTGCAAGAAGATATAGATCGAGATGATATCCGTTCCTAGGTAGAGCAAGATTCCCGACAAGCGAGTGTTATATAGATTCAACTTGTTGATGATTTGGAAAGTCGCTACCTGCGTTGTCACTCCTGGTACCAAGGTAGCAATCAGGAAGCTCCATACGATGATCTTCTTACCTTTAAAATCAAAGCGATCAAGGGCATAGGCAGTCATCGTTCCGATCAGAATTGTCCCCACCAACGAGACTGAGAGCAGAATTCCTGTATTAAAGAAGGCATGCGCAAGATTGCCCTGCGTCCAAGCGACTGCAAAGTTGTGAAAGTTGAACCAATTCTTAGGCGGAGTGAGCGGCCCTGTGTCATTAAATTCGGTGGCTCCCTTTAAGGAGGCAAAGATTAATGGAATTAGTGGAAAGACCATGGCGAAACTGGCCACTGTTAGAACGAGATACAAGATTACTTTGAAAGCGTTCCGATTTTTCATACGAGATCCACCTGCTCATCTTTAAATAGTGTGCGCTGCACAAAGGTAACAAGCAGAACAATTCCCAGTAGAACGACAGCCAGCGACGATGCCAGCCCAACCCGACCAAGATTGAAGGCCGTCTTTACCGTTGCAATCACAAATGTTGTAGACCCATTTGCGCCACCCAACATGATGTATGGAATATCAAAGACCGCGATGCTCCCGCTCACCGCAAGAATCACACTCAGAGCCGTGATGCGGCGAATTCCAGGGAGAATGATGTAGCGAAATTGGTGCCAGCGATTTGCCCTATCCAGTTGCGCCGCCTCGAAGAGCTCCGGATTAATCGATTGAATGGCACCGAGAAAGAGGACGATGTTAAATCCGATGTAACGCCAGATTGAAACTCCAGCAAGGGAAAAGTTCACTACATGAGGATTTCCCGTCCACTGCGTAACAAATCGTCCAAGCCCCAAGTGCTGCAACAAGACATCAAGCCCACCGGGTCCAAGTCCATCACCACCACGGAAGAGGAAACGGAAGACCAGACTTACTGCAACTGCATTGAGGAGAAATGGGAAAACTAGAAGAGACTTATAGAAATTGGCGCCGCGTAGTCCGTAACTCAAGACTGTCGCCAGGAAGAGGGCGAAGATTATTTGAAGTATTGCACCGCCAAAGTAGTAGATACTTACGAAGAGGGTGTGGAAAATTTCAGGGTCGGTAAATACTTTTCCATAGTTGCTCATTCCAACATATTGTCGGGTTGGATCCACTCCATCCCAGTTGGTCACGCTGTACCGAAACATATTTATAACGGGCAGGAAGGTAAGCAATGCAAGGAGTCCGAGGGGAATGGCAACGTAGAACCACGGAATGAACTGTCTTTTGGTTCTCTCTTTGATCATTTATCTTCCTTCGTGCGCTTAATGGAAAGTCCATATGGGAAAGACATCGGGGCGGCCCGCATGTTCCGCCCCAATGTCACTTGGGTTCCGTGCTCTTACTTAACAGCTTTGCTTAGCCGAGTGATGCAACTCCCGTTGCCCACTTGCTATTCAGGTCTGCGAAGATAGAGGCCTCTGTCCCAGCTTTCGCCCCTCGAGCTGTATCGATGATGTTCTGCTCCAAAGTGCCGTCGGTAGGGATACCGGCAGCCTTCTGAACATTTGCGAAGTCGGAGTCATGTCCAGCTGGTGCTGGATTGAGTGACTTGTACTCAACACCCAACTTGTCAAAGATCGTGTAGCTCTCGCCATTTGGACCCTTGATGTAAGGATTGATTCCGCCTTGGCTGTATGCATAGCCAGAATCTTGTTCAAAGTACTTCAACCATGCTTGTGCTGAGGCTTGGCACTTTGAGTTCTTATTAATGGCTTGCTTGACATCGCCACTAATGAATGTTTGGAACTTTCCAGTCTTAGGATCCTTTACAGGAATTGGGTAGAAGCCAATGTCCTGTGGATTTGGACCAGCGCCTTGGAATTGAGAGACGGACCATGAGCCGAGGAACATAGTTGCAATTGCACCCTTGTTGATCAATGGCTTGG
The DNA here is from genome assembly GCA_903916385.1 of uncultured Actinomycetes bacterium. Taxonomy (GTDB): domain Bacteria; phylum Actinomycetota; class Actinomycetes; order Nanopelagicales; family Nanopelagicaceae; genus PALSA-747. The sequence goes on along the minus strand of CAIWWH010000052.1, from coordinate 2,511 downwards.
AGGCTTCCCAGTCAGTTGAAGTTGGATCCTTTTCGGTGAGTCCAGCGGCAACAGCCTGATAGAGCAGATCATCTCCGATGAAAGCATCTTTGCCGGCGGTCCAAGGAGCCTTGTCCTTAGCCATGATGTTCTGGCCATCTACGCCTTGGGCATATCCGGTGAAGGAATTTGTCCAGGCAGTTGGTGCCCAACCTGTTGCATAGTTTGTATAAAGTGGGATTACATCTGGTTCTGCAGCCTTAATCTTCTTAAGGTCAGCGATGAACTCGGCAGGAGTAGCAGGCGGTGTGGTTATACCAGCTGCCTTCCAATCCTTGAGGTTCACATCGTATCCGCCGGCATTTCCAGTTTGCGCAAGACCGTAAACGGTTCCATTGTAGGAGCCCTCATTGATGAAGCGATATGTCTTTGAGAGGACTGAAGCCTTGCCCAATGGAGAGAAGAACTTTGGGAACTGAGCAGGTGTAATTGAGTTTGGAATACCCAATACGTCGCCATAGTTCTTGGTGTTCATCATTGTGAGTACATCTTGGTTGTAGTTCGTAAATGCTTCGAACTTAACCTTGGTGCCGTTACCGGCGCCAGCTGTGAACTGTGGTCCGTATACCTTTGTGAAGGTTGTAGGAGCGATATCTGTGCGGTTTGTAAGGACCGTGATCTGCTTACACCAACCAGCAGGAGCTGCTTGAGCCGGGGTAAAACCAATCGCAGTCAAGAAGGATGCTGCCAAAACACTGCTGACAACACCGGCAACTAAACGTTTGCGCATTGTGTTCCTTTCGATCTTAAGGGGGTCGGTCCAGCGAGAGCCTTTCCGTTTGGAGAACAATAATCAGCGTGCAGTAATCGTTGTCAATGACATTCATGATTTCATTTTCGTTATAATTGCTCTAAAACCATTGTCTTATAAGGACTTTAGGACATGACAGGACATTTTGTACGTGATGCTTTTAGGTTCTTGACATCGTTTACCTTTATTTGGCAGGCTTCGTGACTTCTAGAGTCAGAAATGGGGGTAACGGGCATGCAGCCACAGGTAGCGACGACCTCGCACCCGACCCTTGCAGACGTTGCCGCTATCGCCGGAGTAAGCGTCAAAACAGCCTCTCGCGCTATCAATGAGCTGGACAATGTTTCACCAATAACGCTCGAAAAAGTGAGAAAAGCAGCGGATTTAGTAGGTTATAGGTCAAATCGGATCGCTCGTGAACTTCGGGTGGGTGCTCTCTCCAACCTGGTTGGCATGGTGATCTCAGATCTCTCGAACCCCTTTTATGCCGGTATGGCTTCGGGGGTCGAGGAAGAACTTACGAAGGCCGGTCTCGACCTCATCATTGCGACAGCGCGAGATGACGGTGATCGCGAGAAGGATCTGATCGAGTCTCTCTTGGAGCGACGAGTCCGCGGCTTAATCATTATTCCTTCTGGTCAGGATTATTCCTACCTCCACATCGAGCGGAAACGCGGCTTCTCTTTTGTCTTCGCAGACCGTCCGCCTGCTTACTTGGATGCGGATATGGTCCTTGCTGACAATCAAGGTGGAATTTCAGAGTGTGTGTCCTACCTGGTTGCTCAAGGGTGTACTCGCCTCGCTCTTATCGCTGACAAGGTCGAAATTTGGACCGCTACAGAGCGCATAGACGGATTTAAGAAGGCGGTTCTGGCTAACGGGTTACAAGCCGCAAATAGCAAAGTTATCTCTGGAATTCACACTACCGACCAAGCAGAGAAAGTGGCTCACGATCTTATGAATCACAGCCAACCCTTTGACGGGGTGATCGCTGCAAATGACCTTATCGCAATAGGAGTTGGTCACGCTCTTGCGACCAGTGATGCAAAGATAGCGATGGTCTCCTTTGATGAGTTCCCATCTTCTCGTACTCTCAAGATTCCAACACTCGATCATGATCCAAAACGGTTGGGCAAGGCAGCAGCTCTGGCGTTATTGGCACGCATTGAGAATCCGACAGATGAAAATTTTGTTACTCACACAATTGAATTAAATCTTCACGATCTGAACCTAGAAAGTTCTCAAGTATGAGTCAGTATGCACTCGCCGTAGATGTTGGGGCGACCAAAGTTGCTCTTGCAAAAGTTGATCGCTCCTTTGAAGTCACTTCCAAGCATGAAGTATCCGTTAAGGAGAATGATTTTCTTTGGGAAGAGATTGCAGCTGTTACCCAAGAGCTCTTTGAAGAAGCAGATGGGTCTTTCATCGGCGTAGGAATTGGATCCGCAGGACCGTTACATCTTTCCACAGGTGCTATTAGTCCAGTAAATATTCCGGTCTGGCGGGGATTTCCTATCGTTGAAAAATTTGTGGAACTTACCGAGACCCGCAACGTTGTCCTACACGGCGATGCCATGGCTCTCGCTCATGCCGAGTTTCGCTTGGGTGCGGGACGCGGAGTTTCAAATATGTTGGGACTAGTCGTCTCAACTGGTATCGGTGGTGGACTAGTTCTTAATGATGAGTTGTATATCGGTGAGTCTGGCAACGCGTACTTCATC
>CAIWWH010000051.1 GCA_903916385.1 uncultured Actinomycetes bacterium | reverse complement strand
TACTCGATCGAGAATGGAGTGGTGGTTCACCCAGCAGATCCCGATAGAGAGAAAACTGATTACGTAAGCGAGGTATGAGGGCCATTGATGTCCAAGGGCGCTACTTAAGCTTCCTGCCCCCACTTCGGGAACTTTTAGATTGAAAACCAGCAAGGTGATCGCAACGGCAAATACGCCATCACTGAATGCTTCGAGGCGACTTGGTTTCATGCGAGAAGTCTGCCTGAAGAGAGAGCCCCCACTGGGTGAACTTTTAAATCATTTTATTGAGGAGAGTTTGGCTCCGGCGATGCCCTCACATCGCTGGAGCCCTTTCTCTCGCGTTACTTAAGGCCAGCCTTGGCTAGCGCTGTGACTAAAGAGTCATAAAAACCTTGGGCGGTGTACGAAGCGCCAGTGATGTTATTGATATTGGAAGATTGAGCCTGCAAAACTTCCTGCTCCAACATCGGAATAGCTTGAGCGTTAATCTGTTGATCTCTGAAGGTACCAACCGGATAAACCGGAGCAGTCACCTTGGTGATCTTGCCGCTCTTAACGGTGACAGATACTTGGACTGCGCCATATCGAGTCTGCACTGCGCTACCTAGAAAAGTTCCGCTCTTCTTTGCAACGGTCTTCGTCGTTGACTTTGCGGCGGTCGCCGCATTCGCAGTGGCAAATCCAGCAGGGATAAATGAAGCGGCAGCGCCGATTCCACAGATGGCCGCGCTCTTTACAAATTTACTTGATGCCAATTCAAACTCCCTTCAATTCGATATCTAATGCTCGAATTAAAGAGTATTGATCTGAGAGAACTCTGAGAGCCCTCTGAATCTGACCTTCGGATTTAGCCTAGTTTTGAGTAGGAAATCCCAGGTTGATTCCGCCGTGGCTGGGGTCCAGCCAGCGACTGGTGATGACTTTGCCGCGGGTAAAGAAGTGCACACCTTCCGTCCCGTGAGCGTGAGAGTCGCCGAAGAGCGAGGATTTCCATCCGCCGAAGGAGTAATAAGCCACAGGCACCGGGATAGGGACGTTAATCCCGATCATCCCAACCTCGATCTCATTCTGGAAGCGCCTGGCCGCCCCACCATCATTGGTGAAGATTGCGGTGCCGTTCCCATACTCATGGGCGTTGATCAGGGCGACGCCCTCTTCATAGGAGTTAACGCGTACAACTGAGAGCACTGGTCCAAAGATTTCATCGGTGTAGATGCTCATATCTGTCTTGACGTGATCAAAGAGAGTTGGTCCGAGCCAGAATCCGCCTGACTCTCCATCGACTACGGGATTGCGACCATCGATAACCAAAGTCGCACCTGATGCAACTCCTGCTTCAACGTAGCCCTTTACCTTGTCGCGGTGTGCTCCGGTGACAAGTGGTCCCATGTCGCAACCACGTCGACCATCGCCCACTCGAAGTTGTGGCATCTTCTCTGCAATTTTTTTAACGAGTTCATCGCCAATTGGGTCGACGGCGAGCACGACAGAGATCGCCATACAGCGCTCTCCGGCTGAACCGAAGCCAGCGTTGATCGCCTGATCGGCTGCTAAATCTAGATCCGCGTCCGGTAAGACCAACATATGATTCTTCGCGCCACCTAACGCCTGGACACGCTTCTTGTTCTTGGTCCCGGTCTCGTAAATATATTGCGCGATAGGAGTTGATCCCACAAAGGAGATGCTCTTAACGTCAGGGTGTTCAAGTAAGGCATCGACGGCCTCTTTATCTCCGTGCACGACATTGAAGACACCATCGGGGAGTCCAGCCTCCTTCAGCAGCCCTGCGATGAAGTTGGCAGCTGATGGATCTTTCTCGCTCGGCTTCAAAATGACTGTGTTACCTGCAGCGAGCGCAATGGGGAAGAACCACATCGGCACCATGGCCGGGAAGTTAAAAGGCGAGATGATGCCAACCACTCCGAGCGGTTGTCGGACGGAGTGGACGTCTACTCCACCCGAAACTTGCTCGGAGAAACCGCCCTTGAGGAGGTGGCCCAAACCGCAAGCAAATTCAACGACCTCTTGCCCGCGCGTGATCTCGCCCAGGGCATCACTCAAGACCTTGCCATGTTCGGCGGTGATGATCGCGGCTAACTCCTCTTTGCGGGTGTTAAGGAGTTCGCGGAAAGAGAAGAGGATCTGAATGCGCTTGGTGAGCGAGACCTCGCGCCACTCCTTGAAAGCCTTTACGGCAACAGAGACCGCCACATCAACGTCGCCCCGTGAGGCGAGATCTACCACCTTGCCTGCAACTCCTGTTGCAGGGTCATAGACAGGGGCGGTGCGGCCGCTAGCTTCTGGCCAAGTTTGGCCACCGACGAAATGTGTGATCCGGGTTGTCATAACCCAATCTTAAAGTGGTTAGGCGGGCCCATGCACAATCACTACGGGGCACTTGGATTTTGCAGCGCAACTCTCGGATACCGAGCCAAGGATGAGATCAGCGAGTTTTCCATGTCCGCGCGAGCCCATAACGAGAAGTTCGGCCCCCCTTGTGAGATCAACCAAGGTGCGCACCACGCTTCCTTCAATGGAACTCACTTTGACCTCATCGGCGCGCTTTCCGAATTCTGTTGCAACGCCTTCTTTGAGGATCTGCTCGGACCACACCTGCGGGTCGCTCTCTCCAACGTATCCAGCTGAACCAAATCCGACGCCAGCTACATCCAGAGCCGATTCGGCATACTCCCAAATATTGACTACCTCAATTTGCATCTGCAATTGCGATGCATGTTCAGCGGCCCAGTGCAACGCCGCTGTAGAAGAGGGTGATCCATCGAAGGCCACTAGCATGACTCGCTTTTTATCTTCCGAACTCATAATCTTCTCCATCTTCGTCAATATCGAAAGTCGCGGTTTCAGTATCCTCCCAATTCCTCACGATGTACCGATAACTTCGTAAGATTAAAGTGGGCTGAGTGTTAGCCCCTCTTCTTCATTTTCGCTCTTGAAAAAGTTAAGGGTTGGCGCTATTGCGCTGAACAGGAAAAGGCGGATAATTAATCAAGCAACTTCCTGTCCCCAAGGAGGAATAATGCTTCATCGTCACGCCACAGATCATTTGCATTTTGCGGTCATTGGAAAAACTAGCGCGCAAATTTGGGGCGATGACAGTGGGGTCCACACCAAACCGATTACCGTGCATGATCCACGATCCCGTCCACATTTAGGAATCGCTAGTGGTCCCAAAGCTACTTCGAATTACGATACCCGCGAGATAGCACACGATTCACTCGTCAAATTTAATGTTATTCCAGGTTGGTTAAGACCTAGTCTTGATGAAAATTATTGCGAATTGATTTATAAGCGTTTGAAAGAATGTGACCGCGCTTATTTAGTCGGCGGAGGGCTGGGCCGTTGGAGCGGACTCAATAACTTCATCGCTTATGTGGAAGAGCGCCATCCAGTATTTGCAGCGAAGGTGGAGTATCGAATCTATTTCCGTCTCACTGATTTTCCTGAATCAAAGTTACGCTCCAATTTCTTTGCCACACGAGAAATTGCATTTTCGCATGACTTAATTTTTACACCTTTGATTCGTGCAATTTCGCGATTAGAAAGACCC
>CAIWWH010000050.1 GCA_903916385.1 uncultured Actinomycetes bacterium | reverse complement strand
TTACCGCTGTGAGCGAGATATGGTCTTTGATGAGAACTGGTTGGCCGACCGTGTACTCACGGTTGATTCCACCACAGGCATTAGTCAAGACGATGACTTTGCATCCTGCTTTGACCGCGGTCCGTACTCCATGTACTACTGGTTCGACTCCCTTTCCCTCGTACAGGTGAGTACGTCCGAGAAAGACGAGAGCGCGAATCGTTCCGTGCGGGCCTTGCAGATCATATGAGCGGATCTTTCCGCCATGACCAAAGACAGTAGGTGCTGGAAAACCGGGTAGATCGGTGGCCTCAAACTCATGCGTTGGGATTCCCAAAGCATCTGCCGCAGAGACCCAACCTGACCCCATCACAAGAGCTACATCATGCTGCGCTTTTCCGGTCAAACGGGCCAGTTCGGCGGCGGCAACGGATGCGGTGCCGAGTGGATCAGAATATAAGTCGCTCATTGGAGAAACTTATCGGGAACTCTCGAGTGCAGGAACATCTTCCTTGCTCATTTGAAGCACTGCGTAGGCGGCAACCAGGCAGAGCCCGCCGGCTATATAGAAGGCCGCGGCGTAATTGCCGAGTTTGTCGTGTAAGACGGCGGCGCCGAAGGCGGCAATTGAGCCACCTATCTGATGGCAGGCGAAGACCCAGCCATAGACCACAGTGCCGTGTTGGGGACCTATGACCCGACGGCAGAGGATCACCGTTGGAGGAACAGTTGCAACCCAGTCCAGTCCATAGAAAATCACAAAGACCAAAGTAGATGGGTGCACGCTTCGGAAGAGGATGGAAGGGAGCAGGAAGAGCGAGAGGCCACGCAGGAAGTAGTAGAAGAAGAGCAATTTAATGGGGTCGACACGATCGGTGAGCCAGCCGGAGGCCATCGTTCCAATTACGTCAAATACACCAACGAGAGCGAGCAAGCTGGCGGCGGTATCCATCGCCATTCCATGATCCATCGCGGCAGGGATGAAATGCGTTCCGATCAATCCACTTGTAGAAAGTCCACAGACAAAGAAGGAGCCGCAGAGCAACCAAAAATTCTTCACCTTGCTTGCCCGAATCAAGGTATCAATCGCTTCGCGACCCGCATTGCGCTTTACGATCTCGGGATATTGGTAATCATCGGGTGCGCCATAAGGTTTAACGGCTGCATGCAACGGGCTCTCTTTTAAGAAGAAGTAAATCACTGGAACCATTAAGAAGGCTCCACTTGCAACGGTAATCGAAACCGATTTCCATCCATAGAGAACTACGAGGTGCGACATACCTGGAAGAAATATCAAATTTCCTGCGGCGCTCGCTGCGGTCAAGATGCCAACGACAAGACCTTTCCTCTTAATAAACCAACGGTTGGCGATCGATGCTGCAAAGACCAGCGCCATGGAACCCGTGCCACCACCAACGATCAAACCCCAGAGAACTGCAAGGTGCCAGGGACGGTTGATGTACTGCGTGCACCAAGCGCCCGTACCAACAATCGTGAGAGCAAACATGACAACTCGGCGAATTCCAAAGCGCTCCATCAACGCTGCCGCAAATGGAGCCGTCAATCCATAGACAAGAACGTTAATAGAGACCGCTGCGCTAATCGATGAGCGCGACCACCCGAAAGAGTTTTGCAGAGGGACGATCAGTACGGATGGAGCAGCGCGAAAGCCAGAGGTTGCAACGAGAGTGAAGAATGTAACTATTGCAGCGATCCAGGCCGGATGTAGCCGGCGTTTGGTCATGGATATAAACCTCGTAACTTGTGTGCTTCAGCAACTCTGCCTACGCCCAACATTAGTGCAGCCTCGCGCCAGGTGACGCCCTTATTTGTCGCGGTTACTTCAACCTCATTTAAGGCCCTCATCAAGATCTCGGAGAGGTTGGTCTTGACCTCGCCTGCGGTCCAGAAGTAATTCTGCTTATCTTGCACCCATTCAAAGTAGGAGACGATAACGCCGCCGGAGTTGGCCAAGATATCGGGAACCACCAAGATTCCCTTGTCGTGCAGAATTGCATCGCCACTTGGGGTAGTTGGTCCATTTGCGCCTTCGACGACGATCTTGGCCCTCACTTCGTCGGCTGTCGCTTCGGTGATTGCATCGGCAAGTGCGGCGGGGATCAAGACATCTACATCTAAATGCAGGAGTTCTTGATTGGTGAGGCGATCTGTTCCAGGAAGATCCAAATTCTTGTTAGCTAAGAAGTGATCCCAGAGAGCTGTAACGCTCGGGAAACCAGTCACTCCCCCATTCACATCACTCACTGCAACCACTTTCATGCCCATATCTTCAACCGCGCGCGCTGCCCAGTAGCCGACC
>CAIWWH010000049.1 GCA_903916385.1 uncultured Actinomycetes bacterium | reverse complement strand
GCCATGGAATGAAACAATAATTGGTTATTAGGCGAAAAGTCGGGATTTAGACGTTATGTCTTAATTGAAATTTTTTGGGTTTTCTGCGACAAAACTTAAGTGATCGCGCCAATCTCCTGCTATGTGAAGATATCTAGAACGAAGCCCTTCGTAGTGATAACCGCTCTTTTCCGCGACCTTGCGCGATGCAGCATTCTCTGGACGAAGATTTATTTCTATCCGGTGCAATTGCAGCTCATGGAAGGCAAATTCCGTGAGTGCCTTCACAGCCCGCGTCGTATATCCACGATTGGAATAGCGTTGATCAATCCAGTAGCCGATATGCGCGCCGCGGTACGCACCAAATACGATGCCGCCAAGCGTAATCTGCCCAATAAAGATCTCGCCCTTTTCACTCTGTAACCAGATTGCAAGAGAGATGGAGCGCAATTCACGCCCCTCCTTGTTGTAATAACGAACCATCTCAAAGAATGAAGGCAGCGGTCCATCACTCTCAATTGCCGGTCGCGTTGCCTCCCAAGGCGCTAACCATTGCGCATTTTCCTTTCGTACCTGATGCCAGATGGCGCGATCTCGATAACGCAAAGGTCGCAGGAGAATTTCGTGATCTGAGATCACATAAGGCCAGCGCTGCATCGCTTAGATGGTTCGATCCAAGATGATGATCTCCGCCTTCTCACCTTTGAGGTAGCCAGGAGAGTCGGCAGCGACCGTAATGAACGCACCCGCTTGGGAAAGAGTCAGAAGATCATCTTGCTCTGCAATAGGGGTCACAAGGGGCTCTCCCTCTTTAGAGGTGGCAAGCGTCGCCCGAACTAATGAGGTGAGACCAATCGGAGATTCAATATCTTTCGTAACCTCAGCTTTTACGGTCGAACGAAAAACGTTCTTTACCCCCAACATCGATCTGATCATGGGGCGGATGAAAATCTCAAAAGAGATGAAAGCGCTCATCGACTCACCTGGCAAGGTAATCACTGGGATGCCATCATCACCGATGATCCCGTAGCAATGCCGGGCGCTACCCTGCAGATTGGGAATCACGCTCTCTATATCCCCAAGTTCACGCAGGACCTCTTCGATCAATTCGAAGGAGCCATCGTGACTCTCACCGCTGATCACAATGAGATCGGCCCGAACCAACTGGTCTTCGATCACCGCGCGTAGCTGTTCATGATTCTCAGGAATGGTGTGGACTCTGTAGGCGACGGCTCCCGCTTCGCGAGCTGCGGTAGCGAGCATCCACGAATTGGTCTCGAACTCCTCGTCCTCGCCGATCGCCTGTCCTGGCTCCACCAGGTCATCTCCCGCCGAGATAACCACTACTCGAGGGTGAGGTTGGGTCGGCAAGCGCGAGATTCCAAGTGAGGCGGCCAATCCGATCTGAGGGGAACGGATGCGGGCGCCACGGTGGAGAACTACTTGATCTCCTACGAAGATATCTTCGGCAAGGGTCGCTCCATGGGCATCCAAGAGCGGCATATCAAACGAGGTGAGCGGATGCGAGATTGCTAGCAACTCTGCCAACATATTCTTAACAGAAATCTGCGAATCCATGGTTTAACCTTACTTCGTCTCTTGCAGATTCATCTATGAGCCTTGGCGAAAGAAGGGGTGCTCTTTTGGTTCCCATGAGCGCAGCGAAAAGTATGCTACGTGAACAATTACGGCGCGATCGCGAATTAAGTTTTATGCCAGATAGTTGGCTTCACATTGTGCAGGCCCGCGAGATTCAAAGTGCCAACGTGGTTGCTTCCTACCACTCCTACGGTTTCGAACCCCAGACTCAAGATATCAATGGAGCGTTATTGCGCGCCGGAAAAATACTCCTTCTCCCCCGCACCCTTAAGAACCGCGACATCGAATGGGTAGCGTGGGACGGATCGGAAAAATCACTGAAGAAGAGTGGAAAGGTGTACGAGCCAGTTGGTGAAGCCTTCACAGATTTATCTGCAATTGATGTGGTTATCGTCCCCGCTCTCCACATAGATCGCGAAGGAAATCGACTCGGCCAAGGGGGCGGCTCATACGACCGAGCGCTCTCGCGCATTGCGGGTTGGAAGATCGGAATCGTGGGTGCCGCTGAATTGGGTGGGGTTCGCCTACCAATCGAGAGCCACGATCAAAAGGTTGATGCTGCTGCTACTCCCACGCTCTTATTGCGCTTCACTCTAAACGGCGCTGGTCACCCTTAGCCAAATTCGCTAGATATTTGTTGTAACGCGCTAACTCATCTTCCTCGCCCATCGCCGCTGCGCGATCTGCTGCCCGATCGATTCTTCTTGCCTCGCGGGTATCGACTCGTATCCACTGAATGAATGTTGCGACGAGCGCTAAGAGAATTGGGATTTCACCCATCATCCATCCGAGTGCAGCGCCGGTGTGCTGATCTGCGAGCAGATTGGTATTCCAGAGTCTATGCAGGGATCCAAAGTAACCGCCGTCGAGGAGTGAAGTTGTTGAAAGGAGTGCAATAGAGAAGAAGGCATGAATGCTCATGGCAGCGAAAAGCACAATGATCCGCACGATATGTGGAATCTTCCGCGGGTTGGGATCAATCCCGACAATGACGTAGAAGAAGAGATAACCTGCGAGAAGAAAGTGGATATCCATCGCGAAGTGTCCACTGTGCGATTGCATCAACTTTCCAAAGAGTGGGGTCATGTAAAGAACGAAGAGCGATCCATCGAAGAGCGCGAGCGCGACGATTGGATTTGTGATGATCACCGAGTACTTCGAATGAATGATGGAGATTAGAGTCCCACGAATTCCACGCTCCTCTGGAGTGCGACCTTGTGGCAGCGTCCTCAGGGCCAACGTGATGGGAGCGCTTAGAACAAAACCAATAGGGGCGATCATTCCTAAGATCATGTGCCCGAGCATGTGGTACGAAAAGGCGAAGTGGGCGTACACCCCAATTCCTCCACTTGTTGCAAAATCGACCAGTGAAACCGAGATTGCAAAGGCGATCGTCCGGCCAACCGGCCACTTATCTCCTCTGCGACTTAGGACCACCACCCCATAGATATAAAGAGCGGTTATCAATAGCAAGAAGCCGAGCATCGTGCCATCGGGCGAGTAGGCCGAGAGGATCCGTCCAAATGTTGGTGCGGAGGGCATTGCTATTCCTGTGATTGCGATGGAGGGATCTCTATCTGCTACAAGAGCGGCAGGGGATGTAGGTGGAACACTGGTGCTTAACCATCCTCCAATCGCCGTAGCCGCCAACATCACCAAGCACTCGTTTAGCAGTAAGCGAATGGTCTGCCTTCCGCCTTCTAGCTTGGACGCGATGCCGCGACGATGCTTGGCGCCTATCACTACCAATAGTGCAAAGAGAGCTACCTTGATCAGGATCAATACGCCGTAGCGCGAGTGCCACCCGCTCCAGAAATTAAGTCGAGTCCATGCGGAGAGCGAGCCACTGACTCCAACTATGACGGCCGCCCAGAGAGCCAAGGCGCTAAAACGTGTGATCGATAGTTCCCGAGCCCGCGGGGAGATCAAAATCAAACCGAAGACGCCTCCGACCCAAAGTGAGACTGCCCCAACATGGAAGATCAGCGCTCCGATAGCGAGGCCATGATTTCCAGCGGAGGCCGCGTGACTTTGAAAGAGCGGGATCAGCAGAGCAAGCATCGTGGCGGCAAGGGCAAAGTAAATTGCCCCAACTTTCTTTGCACGACTAATGAGAGCAATTGCAAGGAGCGCCATCACAATTTGAAAGAGATAGTCGCGACCAATACTTGTCGTCCTGAGAAAACTAGAGAGGGTGGTGAGATCAAAGGCATCGAGGAAGCCACCACCCAAGAGATTTGCTACTTCGACTACTACCCCACCAACCGCGCAGGCGAGCCAGACTATGGTTGCAAGGAGCGCGAGGCTCTTAATCCGCTGCGATTCTCTATTAAGGCGTCCGTGCTCTTCGAGGAGTAAAAAGCCGATTGCATACAGAACACCCACGGCCGCCAAGATCGCTATTAGGTAGAGATCCTTAACGACTGGCAGAAGAATATCGACGACGGTATTTGTACTCTGTATGTGGTTATGGAGATCGGTTGTTGCCGCTTCGAGAATTATTTGGGGCTCCGGTCTCGGGTCTTTTTCTTACGGCCCTTGCGATACTGACTCCAAATCATTCCGGCGTACCAGAGCAAGAAGATGAGGACCACTGTCGCTAAACCAACGAAGACGAGGACTGCGATACTTGCGGAGGAGTTATTTCCAACTTTTTTTGTTCCAGTGGTCGAGCTAGAAGTTGGGGTTGGGGCTGCGCTCGGAGAGGTGATCACAGCGGGCGCGTTAAAGAGGAAGGTGTACGAGCCAGAGAGCGGCGCATCTGTTGCACTGAGCAGGGTGTAGGCCACAGTGTAGATACCTGTGAGCGTTAGTGGCTTGAGTCCGACTACCGCAGAGGTGTCAGCAATAGTCAGCGAACCGTCATCCACCTCGACTCCGTTGGGATCGGTCACTGTCAAACTATTTCCATCCGTCAGGAGCGAGGAGGTGGCAGTTACCGAAACTGCATTGGGAGCTTGAGATAGCACGGCCCCGACCGCGGGGACGCTGGCGAGGACGCTATTGGCGCTCGCGCTGGGCGCTAGCAGGGCACTGAGACCGATTAAAGCGGCGCTCACGAGCGCTCCAAAAGAGCGAGCCGAACCGAGGCTGGCCTTTCCGCGACGTTCTAAATTGCTCATTCAGCGCCCTTCAGCCGATTCCTTTGGATTAGTGCCTATCCTCTCACCTCTTTAGAATTACCTCCATGCCGACCTACCAATATGCATGCACCGCCTGCGGCCATCAATTTGAGCTCTTCCAAACATTCTCAGAAGATGCCATCTCCGTCTGCCCGCAGTGCCAAGGCGAGGTCCGGAAGGTCTACTCCAACGTGGGTGTGGTCTTTAAAGGTGGCGGTTTCTACAAGACCGACTCCCGCCCCGCTAGCTCTAGTTCAGGTGAATAATTAGCGAGAGCTACAATTGCGCATCAACTAATTTACCTTCGGATTAGTGATGTGGCGGCTTATCAGCCGCGATCTCAGCCTCACGTCTTGCTTCATCATCCTCGCGAGGATCGACCTCATCCTGCGACACCCGGGGCAAAATATTGGAATCGCTCACTTAGCGCCTCCCCACATTGCTAGCTCCAGCCCATCGAGCAAATCCTCAAAAGCCTCCTCGGGCAGGAGCCCTTCGATAATCAAATTCGAAGCTCCCTGGACCGCACTCCATGCGACGAGTTCGCCATACTTGCGCATAGCGGGCGTAATAACCCCGGTGGCAAGTAGATCATCGAGACACTTGGTCAGAGTTAAAAAGGAATCCTCATCTTGATGCAGACCGCCCTTCTCGACTTTGCAAAAGCCCCCGAACATAAGGCGAAAGAGGTTGGGTTCAGAATTCGCCCAACGGAAGTAGGTTCTGCCCAATTCGCGAAAGCGTAGGCGAGCTGCGCGAGAAGATTTACCCGGAATCTGGCTAAGCGCCTCTTGTTGCATAACAGCCATCCTGGCAAAAATTTGGTCGCCCAGTTCCTTAACCAAAAAGTCCTTATCGGGAAAGTAGTGATAGACCGCGCTGGGGCTTACCCCCACCATTGTCGCAACGGTGCGAAGAGATAGATGATCCGGGCCGTTCTCACGGACTAACTCGGCTGCGGCTTGCAACAAGGCCGCCTTCAAGTCCCCGTGATGGTAGCTATCACGCTGGGAGGGCTTGCTTCGAAGAACATTGGATGAAGACACGGTGTAAGCATCCTCCTAAACTTGACAGTGTTCAAATCGCCCCGCCATAATCTTGACAGTGTTCAAATAAAACCCATACTATCTGAACACCATTCAGATACTACTCCACCCCGAAAGGCGCGACCATGTTTGAAAGACTCGGCCACACCCTCGTAAGGCGCCGCAAGGCGGTTTTAGCCCTCTTTATCGTCATCCTCATTGCTGGTGGCGCCACGAGCTCTCTTTTGATTCCCCGCTTGGATAACGGCGGTTACAACAACCCCAGCAGTGATTCGGTCAAGGCCGCTTCATATCTCGCCTCCACATTTCATGTAAAAGATCCCGCTCTCGCTCTTGTAGTTCAGAGCACCAATTCGGTAACAGACCCAACTACTTCGGCGGATGCCACCTCACTTGAGAAAGCCATCAGCCAGGAAGCAGGAGTTACCAAAACTCTCTCCTTCTGGTCAGCTGGTGGAGCGCCTGCGCTCAAGAGCATTGATGGAAAAGCCGGATATCTTTTTGTTTACTCAACGGCCAGCGATCCCAGCACATCCAAAGATCTCGCAAGATTAATCCAATCCAAGTACGACGGAAGATATAAATCTCTACATGTATACGTCGGCGGAACTGCCATCATTAATCAAGCGATCGGCTCAAAGATCTCAAAGGATCTAGCAGTAGCGGAGTCAATCTCAGTTCCGTTGACCTTCGTACTTCTCATCTTTATCTTTGGTGGGCTTATCTCATCTGCCATGCCACTCGTGGTGGGACTCAGTGCAATTCTCGGAACATTCCTCATTCTCTATCTCATCAGCTTGGCGACGGGTGTAAGCATCTTTGCGCTCAACCTCACCACAGGTATGGGTTTGGGATTAGGTATCGATTATTCACTGTTAATCGTCAACAGATTCCGCGAGGAGTTGCACTCTGGTAAATCAGTCGAAGAGTCGGTTGCTCGCACCGTTGCGACTGCGGGACGCACAGTCTTCTTCTCCGGTCTGACCGTTCTCGTCACTGTCGTTTCTCTGATGTTCTTCCCATTGATGTTCTTGAAGTCATTTGGTTACGCGGGTGTTGGTGTCGTGCTCACCGCAGTATTTGGTGCATTGATTCCATTGCCAGCAATTCTCGCGATGTTAGGTACTCGTGTAGATAAGTTTGTCGTGCGAAAGAGCGCAATCACTCCCAAGGAAGATGGTCGTTGGGCTCAAACAGCGCGCTTTGTAATGAAGCGTCCCGTGGCAGTTGTCACCGTCGCGGTAATTATTTTGGCGGTCCTCGCAACCCCGATCAAGAACATTGTCTTCTCAGAAGTCGACAGCCGCGCGCTACCAGCTAGCAACAAAGCTGCCATCGCATCGGCTATCAGCACTAAAGAATTTGATGGACAGAGCGCGAACCCGATAGAGATCATCATCCCAGGCGGCGCGGCACATCAAGATCAACTCAGCACCTACTCGACAGATCTTGCAAAGGTCAGCGGAATAGTCTCTGTTGCCGCCCCACAAATAGCGGGAAGTGATGCCCGTATCTCGGCCATCTCGTCTATTAGTCCAAGGACTAGCGCAGCACAGTCGCAGATCGATTCAGTTCGTGCGATCCCAACTTCGCTCAAGACATACGTGGGAGGCACGGCCGCGGAGTACACCGATACGCAAGCCGGAATCTCGCGCACCTTACCGTGGGCTCTGGGTTGGATCGTCCTCTCCGTGTTGATCCTGCTCTTTATGTACACGGGCTCGATCATCCTGCCGATCAAGGCGGTCATTCTCAACATCCTCTCGCTCAGCGCAATGATCGGAGCGCTCACGTGGATCTTTATCGATGGTCACCTCACCTGGCTCGTTGGCTCCTTTACCAAGACCGGTTCGCTCGATACCTCGATGGTGATCTTGATCTGCGTGGTGACATTCGGACTCTCGATGGACTACGAGGTCTTCCTGCTCTCTCGTATCAAGGAAGAGCATGATGCTGGGCGCTCAAATGTGGAAGCAGTGGCAACGGGCCTGCAGCGCTCTGCCCGCATCATCACTTCAGCGGCTGTTCTCCTAGCCGTTGTCTTCGCGGCCTTCCTAACAAGTGGGGTCACCAATATCAAGACTTTGGGCTTTGGTGTCGCCTTCGCAATCCTCTTGGACTCAACGCTTGTGCGGGCACTTCTCGTACCAGCTCTGATGCGCCTCTTTGGTGAGCGAAACTGGTGGGCGCCACAAGCGCTCAAGCGCTTCACGATCAGCCACTAGCCACCACTCACTAACCGATAGCAACGCTTAAGTTAAGGATCGCCTCCGGCGCAGGTACGCTCTGCGCATGGATGCGATCCTTACTCTTGCTTGCGCAGATCAGCCGGGGATTGTTCATTCGATGACAACGGCGGTGCTCGCATGTGCTGGCAATATCATCGAAAATCAACAATTTACCGATCCGACCACTGGCCTCTTTGTAATGCGCACGCGAATCGAGTCAGAGCAAAGTCTCGCAGATGCGACGATGGCCTTACAGCTGGGGCTAGCGCACCTCAATCCATCGCTTGCAATTCGCGAGAGTGCGACGAAGAAGCGTGCATTGGTTCTCGTAACTAAAGAGAGTCATTGCCTGCGTGACTTGCTCTACCTCCAAGAACTTGGAGAGCTGCCGGTAGAGATTCCACTTGTGCTCTCAAACCGAGAAGAACTCCGTGGACTCGTTGAATCACATGGAATTCCATTCCTGGTACTTCCTGAAGATAAGGGGCAGGCAGAGGAGATAATTGAGGCCTCGATTGCAAGTCATGGCATCGACTTTGTGGTGCTAGCGCGCTATATGCAGATCCTTTCCAGTGAACTCTGTCATCGCCATCCAGGCAGAATCATCAACATCCATCACTCCTTCTTGCCCGGTTTCAAGGGTGGCAAGCCATACCACCAAGCCCACGCTCGCGG
>CAIWWH010000048.1 GCA_903916385.1 uncultured Actinomycetes bacterium | reverse complement strand
TTTATCAAAGGGAAGGTCGACGCAGGCATCACTCAACTGACAACTCCAGGTAGTTAGGCCAGCATTGAAGAGCGCGCTTCCAGATGGATATGCAATCCAATCAACCTGGGCGAGGGGAACACCTTTAATATTTTTGTGGCTAGCGACATCACGCCATTTCATCTTTCCGCTGTACAGGATATGCACGTTGGGCGGTTCGGCCGCATTTGGAGTAACAGCTTCCACTTCAGAATCCGTGGAAATACCTCCAATCGGGTCTGACTTAGAAATATGCAACCAGAGGGGGATTGATACAGGGCTCAAAGTCCCATACACGTGCACGCCGCTGGTCTGCTCTCCGGAGATCAAGTTGGGAGGAGTGCCAAGGCGCTTATTGCCGAACTCTATAGTGACTTGCGTGAGATCATGATTGGGATCTTCTGTTGCATCGCGATACATCACAACGTGGCGATCGGGTCCAAATCTTGATGGTTCAAGCCTCGTCTGCCAATAAGCAGTGTTGCCTCCAAATATGGCGATATTAACCCCAGTATTGCGATCAGCGATCAAGGTGTTAAACATCCGATGGGTGAAGTACTCCGCGTGACCACCGACAATGATTCCCGCATACTTCGTCGTAATCGAAGGCCACTGATTTATATCGAGGTCACTCTCTTCATCAACTGCGATCCCCTGTTGCTCAAAGAATTGGATGATCGGGATGGCATCGCGCTGGATTGAGTAAGAGCCACTGCCGAGCATCGGCCGATCAAAGGAGACTAAACGACTGCGTTCGTCGGCATCAGAGATTCCATCCTTGCCGGGTCCGAGATATCCGGAGCGCCCACCAAAGCTGTTGTACATCTGCCACGTAAGGAACGATTGCATCATCAGCAGTTTTGAGGAACCGACTGGTGCCCGAACGATGAGAGGCGCCGCATTCTCGATCTGACCGAAGGCCGAGAATGAGATGATCAAGTAGAGCCCTGGAGTCCAGTTATCTCCGACCGTGAAGGAGGTGACTGTTGGCCAATCCGCCTCGGTGTAGCGCGTTGCCGTGTCGGCAGTAGTAGCCACACCCTTCTTTAATTTAATGGGTGAAGAGCGCCAAACCTCACGTGCGCCGGCTCCGTTGTAATACCCAATCCGCCAAGCGGCAAATGTCCGCGGGACTTTTGTTTGGGGGGTGCTATTTGAGGAGTAGAGCGCGGCGTGAATATCGACCGGGGCCCCACAAGAGACTGCGGTCTGGTTGAGCCAGAGTGCGCTTCCTTCTGCGGCAGAGAGGTCAAGGGACTTCCAGGCGGTCGCGCTCATCTTCACGCCAGGCTTCTTATTTTCTTCCTCTACCCAACCAGGAGAAAGGGTGGGGCAACTGGAATTTACAAAACTGGAGTTATCGCTTGGGAGGGTAATTTGCCGTGATGCGGCGAAGGTTTCTAGGGGGTGTGTCGGAAGGTCGGCCTGCTTAGCCAACGGTGGAAATTTGATCACTGGTGCGCTCTTCTGTAGGAAGAGGTAGGAGGTAGCCCCTCCAATTAATAAGGAGACGATCACAATTCCGACAACAAGTGAGGCGGCGCGACCAGAGAAGGGAAGTTTCATAAGGGTGCAATTCTACCCACGATTGCGGCTCGACAAATGCCCACTCTTCTAAATTGGTTCGCTATTGCCAGTCTGCTATCTCACATCTACTTCTTTATACTCTACCTATGACACCCTCCCCACCGTTACCGCAATTTGGAGGCAAGCAGATCTTCGTGGTCGGTGGAGATCAACCCTTACCATTAGCTCTACGCCACTCCCTCGAAGTGGAGGGTTACGTAATCCAGGAATCCGCAGATGTATCCGAACTCCTGCACAACTCAAAATTAGTTGGATTTCACCTAGTAATTTTGAGTGTGGGAATGAAGAACCCCGATCTCTTCACGTTATGCCGAGAGATTCGTAAGACCTCGGCCATTCCTTTGGTCGCTTTGGCGGAAGAAAGTTCAGAGTTAGACGAGGCAATGTTCTTTGCCGCTGGAGGAGACGAATTTTTAATGAAAAGCGTAACTCCAAGGATTTTTACTTTACGTGTCGCTGCGTTGATTCGGCGCGGGGTGGCAAGCAACAGCCAATCCTCTGAAACCATCGAAGGTGGAGGGCTCGTTCTCAATCTAAATACGAGAAAAGTTCTCTTTGATGACGTGGAGGTGGATGTCACCCGCACCGAGTTTGACCTTCTTAGATTGCTTATGGAACGTCCTCACAAAGTCTTTACTCGTGAAGAGGTAATCGCAGCGATCGGCGGCGCGGGAGATTTTGCAAATGACCATTTCTTGGATACCCACGCCTCACGCTTGCGACTGAAGATCAAGGCGGCCGGTGGGCCGAAGGTAATAACAGCTGTGCGCGGCGTCGGTTACCGCCTGATCTCATCCCAGGGTCGTTCAGACGGCGGGGGTCTCGAGTAAGTCCTGGTTCCCAGCACCCCAATTCCCTGTAAACTCCGCTCACCACTTGGAGACGTCGCATAGCCCGGTCGAGTGCGCCTCACTGCTAACGA
The DNA here is from genome assembly GCA_903916385.1 of uncultured Actinomycetes bacterium. Taxonomy (GTDB): domain Bacteria; phylum Actinomycetota; class Actinomycetes; order Nanopelagicales; family Nanopelagicaceae; genus PALSA-747. Next base: position 213 of record CAIWWH010000048.1, on the reverse strand, counting down.
GGTAAGGGGTTAAACCCTTCAGGAGTTCAAATCTCCTCGTCTCCGCTCCAACAAGCGTAAATCCCCTGCCTTTTAATTAAGTCGGGGGATTTTGCATTTATATGACCAATTGTTTGCCTACTTTTTCCCCACTTTTCCTATACAAAGACAACGTCTTAGTTATGATTAGATTCATAGGCGAGAGGAATAGATATGTCTAATGACCGCCCTTTA
>CAIWWH010000047.1 GCA_903916385.1 uncultured Actinomycetes bacterium | reverse complement strand
TCGCCATCGAGTTTCGTGAGGACTACTCCATCAAAGCCGACGCCTTCGAGGAAGCTCTGTGCAGTCCGGACTGCATCTTGACCAACCATCGCGTCAACTACAAAGAGAATCTCATCGGGCTTTACTGCATCGCGGATCTTCGTGGCTTGCGCCATCAACTCGGCATCAATACCGAGGCGACCAGCCGTATCAACGATCACAAAGTTATGCAGCTTATCTTCGGCAAATTTCTTTCCCGCTTGAGCGACTTTGACGGGATCGCCAATGCCATTGCCTGGTTCAGGTGCGAAGACCGGAATCCCGATACTTGCACCTACTTGTTGCAGTTGGTTAACGGCATTGGGACGTTGCAGATCCGAGGCGACCAAGAGCGGAGTATTGCCCTGGTTCTTCAGGTAAAGAGCGAGCTTGCCTGCGAGGGAAGTCTTACCTGCGCCCTGTAATCCAACCAACATGATGACCGTTGGAGCCTTCTTCGCCATGCGAATGCGCCGGGTCTGTCCACCCAAGATCTTGGTGAGTTCAGCATTTACAATTTCAAAGATGCCGTTGGATGGGTTGGTGCTCTTATTGACCTGCTCCAGCGCGGCGAGTGAAAGAGTTTTAATGGATTCGCTAAATGAATCTGCAACCGAGAGAGCGACATCTGAATCAATAAGCGCACTTCGAATCTCGGCGACAATCTCATCAATATCACTCGCCTTTATGCGGCCGCGAGAGCGCAGAGAGGTGAGAGCGGAGGAGAACTTTGCAGAGAGCGAATCGAACACGGGGTAAGGGTACTAGTCCTGCTCGCTCAAGATAATCTCGAGGCGATCCGCCAGATCTAAGGCCTGATCAGGCGCTAAAGGCGCACCGTTTAGATCAGTTACATAGAGCGTATCGAAGGCCTCCGCACCCAGAGTTGAAACGATGGCGCCTCGGATATCAACCCCGAACTCAGATATCGCGGTCGTGACTGTGTATAGAAGCGCAGGTCGATCGTGCATCCGCACCTCAATGATTGTCGCATCTGTGACGATCTGCGTGATTGCCGAGACCACCGGAGGTGGAACTAATATTCCTGGTCGTCTGCGGTATGAACGTATCCGCTCTTCGATACGAATTCGCAAATCTTCTGTCCCCACCAACGAGCGTTCGATGAGGTCGAGCAACCCCTCACGTGACGGAGTGGGAACATTTACATCCACGTTGACGATCCAATTCATGACCGCGATTCCATCGACGGTACGTGTCTTCGCGGAGCGGACATCCAAACGTGCGACAGTGAAAACTGCGGTGATAGCCGAGAGCAGGCCGATGCGATCGGGAGAGACGATCTCTATATCAAGTACATCTCCGCGCTCTGTAATCTCCAAAGAGAGTTCACGTTGCAAAACTTTCTCCAATTGCACCGGCGTTAATTCTGGCTGCGGTGGTGGAGTAACACCTTGCATGGCAGAAAGGGTGCGAGCCACTAGATTCTCAACCAGCCCTGCCTTCCATTCGCTCCACGCGGTTCTACCCGTTGCTTCACCATCGGCGATGCTAAGCGCGTGCAGGAGTTCAAGTTCCTCTGCACTCTTCACCAGCGCAAGCACATATTCAATAGTCTGCGGGTCATCAATGTCGCGGCGCGTGGCGACTGTTGGGAGAAGCAAGTGGTGTAGGACCATCTGTGCAAGAGTTTGTGCGTCGCCTTTACTAAATCCCAATCGGATAGCCAGTGGTTCTATCAACTGCGCCCCAAACTCCGAATGATCTTCTCCGAGATAACCCTTTCCGATATCGTGAAAGAGGGCGCCAAATAGGAGAAGGTCGGGTCGGTGAACCTCGCGAGTAAGTCCGGCGGAACGAACAGCAACTTCAAGCATATGGCGATCCACCGTGTGATGATGCAAGACATTGCGTTGTGGCAGGAAACGTACATGGCTCCACTCTGGGATCCACCGCGCGATCAAATTCTCTTGATCTAAGGATTCAAAGACATCGATCATTGCACTTCCTGCACCGATGAAAGCTACGAGATCTTCTCGACTCTGTCTTGGCCAAGGTACGGGAAGCGGGCTGTACTCCTCTGATAATCGCATGACGCTCTCAAGAGAGATTCGCACCCCACGCTGCGCGGCGAGAGCTGCAGCGCGCAGTCCAATTCCCGGGTCGGCCGCAATGTCGTAGCCATCGATAACGCTAATTTCGTTGCGATAACGTTCTAGTCCCTTAGCGATTGCAACCCGCCTGCTGCGTCGAAGTGAGATGCGATGCAGACGCTCTTCGATTTGTGTCCAAGTCAGTTGCATTACATAGTCGACTGAGCGCGCCGCTTTTGAGAGTTCCAGCATCAGCCCATCGGCATCAACAAAGCCCATCTCACTTGCAACCGCATCCTGCTCAGTGAGAAGAAGTTGATCGCGTGAGCGACGCGTAATTTCGTGCAATACATCCCGAACTTGTGCAAAGAGAGCCTCTGCGGGGGCGAGACGATCAAGCGCTACCGGGACAAACTCGCTCTTCGCCAAATTTCGAATTGTCGTAATGTCACGCAAACCTCCACGGGACTCTTTGATATCTGGTTCTAAGAGGAAGGCGAGCTCCCCAAAGGAGCGAGTTCGCTCAACAATAGATTCACGCACCATGGGTATATAGGTGCGAAACTTCCGCCGCCATTGTCTAGCGCCATCTGCGGCAACCGAGGTGGTGAGGCTCTCGTTGCCGGCAAGATGTCTGATATCCAAGAGCCCAAAGATGACCTTGATATCGCCACGGGAGACCGCTTTCGTTTCTGCACGGGTCCGCACCGAATAATCAATCTGCCGCCCAACGTTCCAGAGTGGGTTAAGCATCGCCTTAACGAAGGCGCTGAGAACTTTCTCGTTTAATCCGACATGGATGAAGAGGAGATCAAGATCAGAGCCGGGCGCTAACTCCCCTCGGCCAAAGCCGCCAACTGCGGCGAGAGCAATCTGCCGCTCGGTAATCCCAGAAACGGCAAGAGCGCCGTGAAAGAGATCTACGAGCTCACGATCACTCGCATCAGATCTTTCACGGCGCTCTCTGGTACCCATATGGGTAGCCTACTTAAGCAATTACTTAAATTGCGTCGACTCCACGCTCACCAGTACGGACACGGACGATATGGTCAACAGGAACTGACCAGACCTTTCCATCTCCGATTGCGCCGGTGGATGCCGCCTTGACGATTACATCGATGACCTTGTCAGCATCTGCTGAGTCAACGACAACCTCGAGGCGGATCTTTGGGATGAGATCGATTGTGTACTCAGCGCCACGGTAGACCTCGGTGTGACCACGTGTACGTCCAAAGCCCATGGCTTCGGAGACGGTCATACCGGTGATACCAAATGCGTTGAGTGCATTCTTAACGTCATCCAACTTAAATGGCTTGATGATTGCTGTAATGAGTTTCATTTTGGCCCCTTAGTGGATTAGTTACTTGAGGTGAAGTTAGAGAGAAAACGAGATCCATCGCTGAACGTTGGGGACTCGTAGGCAGTTTCTGCGTGCTGCGAGAGGTCAAGGCCGGTGGCCTCATCCTCTTCGGAGACTCGCAGACCGATCGTCTTATCCAAGATTTGAGCCAGGATGTACGTGACGATGAATGAGTATGCGACGACAGCAACAACTGCAAGAGCTTGGTGACCCATGAGAGTCCATCCACCCTTGTAGAAGACGCCATTTGCACCATTGACCATTTCGGTTCCGAAGAGACCGATCAAGAGTGCGCCCAAGATTCCACCGACGAGGTGAACGCCGACTACATCGAGAGCATCGTCAAACTTGAAGATGTTCTTGAGGCCTGTTGCCAAGCAGCAAACGACGCCGGCTGCGATACCGATAACGATAGATCCCATTGGACTTACGAAACCACATGCAGGTGTGATCGCGACAAGACCAGCAACAGCACCGGATGCAGCGCCGAGCGTTGTGGAGTGACCATCGCGAATCTTTTCGGTCAAGATCCAACCGATCAGAGCAGCACCGGTGGCGGTGTTGGTGTTAACGAAGGCATAAGCAGAGAGGGTATTTGCAGAGAGAGCTGATCCAGCGTTGAAGCCGAACCAACCGAACCACAAGAGACCTGCGCCAAGTAGAACGTATGGAACGTTATGTGGACGCATGCGCTCCTTAGGCCAGCCCTTGCGCTTTCCGATAACGAGAATTACTGCGAGAGCGGCAGCACCTGCGTTGGCATGCACAACCGTTCCGCCAGCGAAGTCTTCTGCACCTTTCTTAGCCAACCAACCGGCTGGTGAGAATACCCAGTGTGCAACTGGTGCATAAACAAGAATCAACCAGAGAGATGAGAATGCAACCCAGCTACCGAACTTAAGTCGGTCAGCTGTTCCACCAGTAATGAGCGCAGGTGTGATGATTGCGAACATCAGCTGGAATGCAACGAAGACCATTGGCGGGATTGTGAGAGCCAATCCTGTCGGTTGCATCCAGATGTGATTGAGTCCGAAGTTCTTCAGATTTCCGATCCATCCATTTGTTCCTTGGAAGGCCAGTGAGTAAACACCGGTGATCCAGAGGATTGAAACCATTCCCATGGTGACGTAATTTTGTGCCAACATTCCAAGAACGTTCTTTCCACGAACCATGCC
>CAIWWH010000046.1 GCA_903916385.1 uncultured Actinomycetes bacterium | reverse complement strand
CTTGTACGCATCGCGCGCTGCCTTCAGGGCAACTTTATCTTTACCCGCTGCCTGCAACGATTGCTGCAGATTGGCATTGGCATCGGCGAATGCTAAGTCGCGGCCATTTTGAGCCTCGGCCAGCGCAGCTTGAAGAGCGGCTTTTGCGGCGTCGCGCGCGGCCTGCCTGGCGGAGGCTGCAGATGATTGTGGGCGAGGAGGAGTTTGCGTCGTTGCGTGAGCACTCACAGGAATAGCACAGAGCGAGAGTGCGATTCCAACGCTTAAAAGGGAGCGCTTCATGGAACTCATTATCCACCTATTTGACCGAAGTGATATCACCTCAGTTGCATTTCACCTGAATCTCACAAGCGCTGCCATTACTATCTCGTGGTGAAGTTCGGACGCGGCAACCTCATTCTTCTGGTCGCGACCTGCCTCCTCGCAATTTCTCAGGTTCCGCTCTCATCTGCCGCAACGCCCAAAGCAAAAATTGTGCAACTGAAAGTGAAGAGTCCCGAGAAAGACTTTCCTATTAGAAGCGTCTTCGTGATGACTCCCGCCGTTCCAGCGGATCAGATCGCGCTGCTTCCTGTTGTCTACATGCTGCACGGATGGCCGGGCTCTCCCAATGGCCTCATCGCGGGCGTTGAAGCTCCTCTCGAAGCGGCGTTTGCAAAGGGCGCAGCGCCTTTTATCGCGGTCTTCCCCGATGGAAATGCCTTGACGCACTCTGACTCTGAATGGGCAGATTCGTACGACGGACGCGCAAAGATAGAAACATGGTTAACGACCAATGTAATTCAGACCGTTGAAGCGGGGAATATCCGCAGTCGGGATGATCGCGCGCTCCTCGGCTTCTCGATGGGCGGATATGGGGCTGCGATTATCGGGCTGCACCATCCTGAACTCTATGGTCAGGTGATAACTCTGGCGGGTTACTTTGTCGTCGATGATCTGACAAATGCCTTTGGCTCGGGCGCCGAGACAGATCCAAAACACAAATACCAAACTCCTGCGACGTACTTAAAAGTTGCCAATAAGGTGAAGTGGTTCTTGGGAGAATCAACACAGGATTACACCCAGCTCATCCGTGGACAGGCTCTCGCCTGGGCGTTGAAATTGAAATCTGTAAAGGCGACATATGCCATCAGTTTTCTTCCAGGTGGGCATAGCTATGTATTTGTCGCCAATGAAATCCCAGGTGTGCTTAAGTGGCTGAAGTGGGGAGTTGTAACGCCACCAACCAATACGCCCTCTCCTCTCCCATCTAACTCTCAGAGTTCATCACCCATTCCAACTCCCACACCTTCTGTTCAACCTATCTTTAACTGACGTTGGCGCCAGCGCTCCGCTCTGTTGGTGCATATGGAATGAAATGCCCCTTGTAATACTCACGGGATACTTCCATTTACATCTTTAGAGAGGTTTTGCATGAAACTCAGTGCGATCAAGTCAGCAGTAGTAGTCGCTGGCATATCTGTTGCAGGAATGCTGCTCGGTGGTTCACTCATCGCCCCAGCACAAGCTGCAACTAGTGGAACTCCACTCATCATTTACGCAGCTGAAGGTTATGACCAAGTTGCAGCAGATGCCTTCACCAAGGCAACTGGAATCAAGACAGTTTTGCACGATGACAGCACAGGCCCACTTCTAGCGAAGGTCTCAGCTGAAAAGAGCAACCCACAATTTGGTGTGCTCTGGGTTGATGGCAACACAGCATTCGCTGCTCTTGATAAGCAAGGTCAACTTCTTCCTTACACACCAAAAGCCACCTTCACTGCTGCCGGTAACTCCGTTGTTCCAGCAGATCACTCTTACATTCCAACCGGCTTGACCACAATGGCAGCGCTGATCTACAACTCAGCCAAGGTCAAGGTTCTTCCAAAGAGTTATAACGACCTTCTGAACCCAATGTACAAGGGCCAGATCGGAATGAATGATCCCAACCAATCAGGTCCAACCTTCCCATTCATTGCAGGTTTGATGAACCAATTCGGCGGCAAGTCAGTTACCGCTGGTGAAACTTTCTTGAGCAAGCTGAAGGCGAATGGCCTAGTGGTGAACAACACCAATGGCGATACCTTGCACGCACTTGAGACTGGCGTCATCAACATGGGCTTGATTCAATCTTCAGCAGCGCAAGGAGAAGTTCTTAAGCTGGCAAAGACACCTGTTGCTGGCTTCACACCAAAAGTCATCTACCTCGCGAAGTCAACACTTCTTCCCAGCGTTATCGGTATCGATAAGGGCGCATCCGCTGCAGTACAGGCAGAGGCTAAGAAGTTCATCGACTACGTCTTGTCACCTGCTGGACAAGCAATTATGCAGACCGGAGATCCACAAGGAGATTCTCTCTACTGGCCAATCATCCCTGGCGTAAACCCACTTGCTGGGGCTGGCAGCCTGCCTCCTTCATACCAATCAATCGATCCATACTTCTGGGGTCCTCTTGAGGGTCAGGTAAACGCCTGGTTCACCAAGAATATCCGCGGGTAACTTTTTAACCTGCACATCAGATACCTCACTCGCGTTACTTAATAACGCGAGTGAGGTATCTGCCTTTTCTAGCCCAGATCAAAATGGCGCCGTCATAGATAACTTTTATAGTTCCGGCTGCAACCAAGGGAGCTCCGATTGCGATGTGTTGCAGGGCAGCGCTAATAGTGGGTGCTGCTGGGCGGACCGAATAGCGAGCAGCATTAGTGAGAGCAGCGGCAGCCATTCGGTCTTCCTGCGGAACCACAGCCATGATCAAAGCCTGCCGTGTCGGAATGTCCATCTGCGAAAGAGCCGCGCGCAACATAAGAAAGACGATAGCGACGCGCAGGTTGCCACAGAAGGCAGCGATAATGAAGAAGGTGTTGCTGGCTAAGTGAGTGCTGACCATCGTCGCAACGAGTCCGATGCGCTGCGCTACGAAGGGTGCCAAGAACATACTCATTGCACTCAAGATCGCGAAGGTGAAGAAGAGGTAACCAAGAAGCGCGGCAGATGCGTGGTAGCGCGTGGTCAGGTAATACGAGAGCCATGCCGAAGTGGTGAGCCCACCGGCCGCCGAATCAAAGGCGAAGAGGGTTGATAGTTCGATAATCCGCCTACGCACCGGTGATCCTTTAAGCCCGCGATGCGCTTGGGTACGCGGCGTATCAGGTGGGAGATCGAGCGAATTCGCTAACCACCATCCGAGGAAGCCTAAGGGAACCAAGATATAGAAGCCGATGTAGGTGGTACTAAAGCGATGGATATGGCTGAGCCAACCTTGCGAGAGCGCTCCTAAGGAGCCAAAGGTTGCTGCTACCCCGTTATACCGACCGAAGATCGCAGCAAATCTGCTGCTGTGATGCTCGCGCGAGAGCATCGTCTGCTCCAAAGTTGTCGCGGGACCATTGTCATTGGCATCCGTCGATAGGACCCCTGTCAGCCCCATCAGCGCGATTGTCCATGGCGCCGGATGCAGAGCGATGACCAGACCAACGATTGCAAGGAGGGCATAGATCAATTTGTAGGCGCGCTGCGTTCCGATTCGACCGCCTACTCGTAACAGAAGCAGAGATGCGAGAGCAGCCCCAAGAACGATCGAGCTAAGAACCAGGCCGACTGCAAGAGTCGATGCTCCGCTCTTCGCAAGCAAGTGGCCGAGCAGAATTGCAGTAAAACCGTAGGCAAATGCCCGCACTCCCTGCGCAGCGATGATGCGCGAGGTGTTAGTGGCTACTGCGCGCTCCGTGCAACACGAGAGAGGCTGTAAGACAGGAAGAGTGCAACGAAGAGAGGCACGATTCCCCAGACGACGCTGGAAGTTTTGATCAGCGCAGTAATGATGAATGCGGCCACAATTCCTGCTGCGATGCGCCAATCATCTCCAACGATAAAGTCAACCCAGAACTCACCAAACGAGATCAGACCTTGCATGCTCTTGCTGCGCTCAGGCTTCGCCACTGTAGCCTCCGCGACAGGCGCAGATTTAGCAGCTACGGCAACGCGCGGCTTAGTGCGGACCACCTTCAATACTTCAACCAAGATAAATGAGAAGACGGCGACTCCAGCGATCAGAGCGAGCACTGCCCAGTTATCTCCCGGCCATTTCTTGCTGGTGCCGGCAGACCCCTCAGCACCCCAGAAGATTCCAAATGCGGTGAGCATAATGCCCACTCCGAACTTCATCGTATTCTCGGGCACCTTTGCGAGAGGAGCGCGTAGTGCGAATCCGGCCGCTGTGACAATTGCTACTGCTGCTAGCGCGGCAAGTGAAGCGAGACCAACGCGATGGTCAATCGTTCCGAAGGTGAGAACGATGAAGGCGACTTCAAGTCCTTCAAGAAGAACGCCTTTATAAGAAAGGGTGAAGGCATACCAGTCTGCAACGCCGTGACGCGTCTCTTTGGCGGCAATACGTGCAGCAGCAATCTCCTCTTGGAAGATCTTCTCTTCATCATGCAGGGCCTTGTAACCGCTCGATCGCAAGATCGCCTTACGCAACCAAGTAAGACCGAAGACGAGGAGCAGTCCACCAACGACGATACGCAAGAAAGAGATGGGGAGGTGAGAGATCGCTGGGCCGAAGGCGGCGATGATCAGCGCGAGGGTAATCAAACCGGCGATCACGCCGCGCCACGCTGACTTCCAATCGCGAGCGGTACCTGCTGCCAAGACGATTGTGACGGCTTCCACAGCCTCAACGGCGCAGGCAAAGAAGACCGATATAAATAACGCTACTGATGTACCTTGCATGAAAAAGGGCTCCTAAATTTATTTTTTACTGGATGAGAGTTCTTCGATTGGCGCCTCAACGTCTACCTTCTTCTCACTCGGAAAAGCCAGGCAATGATGCGGGTCAATATAGATATCTACCTTAGAGCCTCGAGCGCTCGAATCCGCGTCAAAGACGCTGGAAATCACACCAAATTCGCATTCGACCACATGTTCGTAGCCGCGACCGCGATAGGCCACGTCCAAAACCGTAGCAGGGAGTGAGTTGGAGCTGCGATCTTTGAAACTAGTTGCGCTAGGACGAATCAAAACTTCGACGCTATCACCCACGTTGAGCATTGCAGGAGCACGGCACTCGACGCGACGCTTTCCAAGAGCGACCTCGACTTTGTGTCCCTTTGCTTCCACCACAGTGCCGTGGAAGTTTCCTGAGATTCCAGTAAATGAAGCGACGAAGCGGTTAGCCGGCGTGCGATAGATCTCCTCGGGAGCAGCTATCTGTTGCAGTTCGCCGGCGCGAAGTACACCAATCTGATCAGCCAAGGCAAAGGCTTCTGATTGGTCATGAGTGATGTAGCAGGCGGTGGCACCGATTTCGCGAGTCAACGTTGCAATTTCAACACGTAAACGTTCGCGCAGATCGGCATCCAAGTTGGAGAGCGGCTCGTCGAAGAGGAGCAGCGATGGGCGACCTACAATGGCACGAGCGAGGGCAACGCGCTGCTGTTCACCACCAGAGAGTTGAAACGGGTAGTTGGGACCCTTAGCCGACAGACCTACCCGCTCCAACGCTTCATTGACACGACGATTTGACTCAGTCGTATCAAGGTTGCGTCGCTTCAGTGCATAAGCAACATTTTCAAAGGCAGTCATGTGTGGCCAGAGCGCGTAATCCTGAAAGACCATCGCGAGGTCGCGCTTCTCTGGAGCCATGTGAAATCCATTGTCGGCAACGACGCGATCACCAAATGTGATGCGCCCGGAGTCCAGGCGTTCGATGCCCGCGATGGAGCGAATCAGCGTCGATTTGCCTGAGCCCGATGGACCGAGAAGGACGGTGAAGGTTCCAGGTTCGATGGTGAGGTCAAAATTATTGAGCGCCTTGAGGGCGCCATAGTGCTTTGCAGCGCCTTTGATCTCGACTCTATAAGCGTTTACGGCGCTCTTCTCTTTCATCGTTGGTTTCCTAATCTCTTCCAGCCAGGAGGGGCGAAGCGGTTAAATAAGAAGAAGGCAATTGCGACAACAACGAGCGCCCAAAGGATCGAGAGCACCTCAATCGCGGTACCTCCACCAAAATCAAATCCAGCCAGTGAAAGTTCGATACCCACAGCGACGGGTGGGCTACCAGGGGGATAGAGCAGCTCGGATACTGGCAGTTCAAGAAGTGTTCCAGAGAAAGTTAAGAGCCAAGCAATAAGCAAGGGACGAGCGATAAGCGGCATCGTCACGTCAAACCAGGCACGCGCTCCCCCGCTGCCGTGCACGCGCGCAGCATCCATCATCGACTCTTGAATCTGACCCATATTGCCAACAAGGGATCGTGAGGTGGATGGGAGTGCGTTCGCCGAGTAGGCAAGCGCTAAGAGAAATGAAGTGCCGTAGATATGCAGGCCGAGATCGTTAATAAATTTCAGGTTGTAGGTAAAGATGTAGCCGATGGCGAAGACGATGCCAGGAAGTGCCACTGCTGCAAGAAGGAAGAAATCTACAAAACGCTTACCTCGACTGTTACGCGCTGACGTCAAAACTTTAGATGCAATCGCAGCAAGGCTCACCGCGATGGTCGCCGCGATCAGCGACATTTCAGTCGAGTAGATCAGAGGATTGCGCAAGAAGCGGGAATGTAGTACCCGCGAATAGTTACTGAAGTTAATCGAATAGTGGCTAAGCAGGCTTCCCAACCCTTGTAACATCGATGCAGAGATAGCGCCAAATACTGGAATGCCCAGGGTGATCAATAGCAGGATGATGATGTATCCGCTGGTGGTGATCTTTCCAAAGAGCGAGAGTTTTTGGACAGTGGCAGGACGCGTTCGACCGCTGAGCGTTCTAAAGCTGCGCCCGCGCAGCGCTCGGTTCTGCGCCAAGATCGCAAGGATTACAAGAGAGAGCAGCGTGATACTGGTTGCCGCCGAAACCGGGAAGTCAACCGGGATGGCGTTAATCCCTTGATAGAGCTGGTAGGTCGCAACACTGAAGTGGCCCACGCTCGAAAGCGTTGATGCAACTCCGAAGTCGCTAATCGCTTCGGCAAAGACGATCGCCATTGCAGAGAAGAGTGATGGCGTAAGGAGCGCTGCCATCACCTTGAAGGCCTCTAAGCGCGATCCGCCGTGCACGCGCACAGCCTGCTCAAACTCTTCGCCGAGTCCGCGCATCGCATTAGCAATAACCAAGTATGCAAAAGGAATTCCCTTGACCATCAAGACCATGCAGATGCCGACTGGGCCATAGAGGAGATTGCGGATCGGCTCTACTTGGAAGCCCATGATCTCGAGGATGCCGTGTTGTTCAAAGAGGCGTTGCCAGCCAAGAGCGATCAAATACGAAGGCGCTAAGAAGAGGGCAAAGATCGTGGTGTTCCAGAGAATGCGCGCTGGAGTATTTGTTCTTATAACAAGAAAAGCCATCGACAGCGCAATGGTCATTGCACCGACGGCCGCGACGACTCCCAAGATTAAGGAGTGCAAGAGCGCAACACCGTACGCACCCGAGAAGACCGGCTTAAAACTAGCCAAAGTAAACCATTGGTGGCCTTGTGACATAAGGCGTGGGCTGAAGGCGACTGATAGGAAGAGAACGATCGGGATAACCAAGATGAAGGTGATGAGCGTCCAGAAGACTGCCATCGGGGTGATGCGGATGCGGTTTATTGCCCGCGTAAAGTTCGAGGGTTCATTAGAAAATGGCGCTCGGTGGCGAACTAAGAGTCCACCACCGAGCGCCATTAATTTATCTCTTTGTTATCGGTTAATTACTTAGAGCGGATGTTAGCTGTGAACCAAGCATCAACTTCGCTCTGGAGTGGACCCCAGGTGTAAGGGTTGATGATCTGGTACGAAGCTGGGAGAGCGGGAACATACTTGTTTGGAGTAGTTCCAGAGATTGATGGGTAGCAGAGAACATCTGAGTTCTGAGTTGCATCAGTGGAGGCCAAGATTGATTGACCTGCTGGTGACAGGACGAACTTAACGAATGCCTGAGCTCCAGCAACTTCTGCTGCAGGGCGCTTTCCATCGATAGCCAAAGAGCTTGGCATCAAGGTTGGGCGACCAGGGTAGACAATCTTTGGTGTGTAACCCTTGACAGGGTTTGCAGTGAACTTGATGATCTCAGCGAGTGCTGCAGTGTTCTGAACAAGGCCTTCTTTGATTTGACCGATCTCAAGGGCGTGGATTGTTGGTCCGTTCTTGTCATTTACGACTAGACCATTCTTCTTGAGAGCTAAGAGATAGTTCTTACCGGCATCCTCAGAACCGAGTTGGTTCATGAGCCCTGCAATGAATGGGTAGGTAGGACCAGAGATGTTGGGGTCATTCATGCCAATTACACCCTTGTACGCAGGACGAAGCATCGCGTTGAGAGTAGCCGGTGGGTTTGGAAGCGTTGCTGCGTTGTAGAGACCAGCAACCATCACAGTAGAACCAGTGATCGCGTAAGAGTTGTTCTTTGGCGCTAGGCGCTTTCCGAGTGAAGAGTAGTTTGGCTTGAAGTTAAGAGGTGCGAGTTGACCATTGGTGTCAGCAGCTGCTGCCCATGTATCTCCGTCAGCCCAGAAGAGACCCCATTGTGGGTTGGTGCCTTCTGCAGCAACCTTTGCGAGTAATGGACCAGTAGATCCACCGACATCGACGATCTGGTATTGAGTCTGTGAAGCATTGAATGCTGTGATTTCTGCTGGTGCATAACCGATAGCTTCATAAAGATTGATTGTGATCGGAGCGGCGTGTGCAGCTTGTGCACTAAGGCCAACCGATGCGAGAACGAGCGATGCAGCGATCGCCACGCTCTTCTTGAATGAATTCAAGCGCATGAATATTCCTAACCTTGGATGGACGGGTATGCGCAGTAAACCTGTAGATAGGTGGGATCTGAGGTCTAACAGGTAAACGGTTGATTAAGAGGACATTAATTAAAGATACGTTCCAAATATTCTCGAACCTTGATCGGAATTAATCTATAGAGACGATCCTGCCAGGTTCGGGCTTGCTCAATAGGTGAGACGGCGAGGACTTGTTGATTTGCCGGCGCTTCGGGAGTTGGAACGTTGCGGATTGCAGGTGAGATCTGATCAAGTGAGTCAGCGATAATGATGGTGCTTGATATTGCAGCCATCACCCGCGCGATCTGTCCACTGGCGATGCCCTCGTGATCCGCCAGGGCGATAGCTGTAAGCGCATCAGCACTGTGACGAATTTCAGCGGTCAGCGGATCTTTGACACCGCTATACGGATCAAAGCGAAAATCCTCTGCGCTGACAGTTAGCGCATAACTTGCAGTTGAGAGGAGAGCACCAATCCCCTGGGAGAGCTCGCTCTTCACTCCCCCGTGTAAACGTAGGTCATAAAGAATGCGTGAGGTTGCCCGTGTTTGAACGATCATATGTTCAACAGCGATGCCACGTAGATAAAGTTTTTCCGCATTGTTCGAGCGTGAGGCAGGCAACCACTTGGCAAATGCCCGCGCCTCGATCACTTGATTTCTAATCGTAGGTATCTCTTCGGCTAATAGACGCGCCCGCGCCAACCAGCGACCTGCATCATCCATCGAATAGTTATCAATCAACCCTTCGGCCATCTGAGCCAGCAGCGCCGCGCAGCGATCGGTCAGCGAAGAGATGCGGTCAATCGTGCGCCCAGCGGGTGTCTTGGGGTGGGCAAATGTCGAGAGAGCGATCGCAATACCGGCACCGATGAGCGTGGAGAGCAAGCGTTTGGTTGCAGTTGTTTCACTGAGTCCCGGCCCCAGCACAATCAACGCCGTAACGGGAACGTTAATCGTCGCTACATCCCCCAGGTGCAGCAAACGGGCAGCCACAAGTGAGATGAGAACGGTAATTCCGACGGTGATAAGCCCGTTGCCAAAGTAATGGAGCGCAAGGAGTGCCGCGCCAGCTCCTACAGATGAACCGACAATCTGTCCCACGCCTTCACGTGCTGATTTATGGAGAGATGAGCGAACCGTCAGCGAAGCGACGACAGCAGCGACGAGACCGCCATTGGTAAAGGCCTTATCGCCGGCTTCCCACGCCAGCGCCGCGGCGACAGAGGTGACCAAGACCTGCTGAATCCAGTACCAGCGCACGACAAACTGCTGGAATAACCTCTCCAAACGGATCCTCATAGAGCCAAGGATAGAACTCAAATGTAGAACTCAACCTCATTACGTTGCGAGAGCGAGCGTGTGACCACTTGGTTGGCGCCAATTGTGCTGCCTTCGCCGATCGTGATGTTGCCCAAGACCTTTGCACCAGCGCCAAGAATCACGTTGTTTTCAACGGTGGGGTGGCGCTTGCCCTTGTTGAGAGTGCGACCACCAAGGGTAACGCCGTGATAGATCGTCACGTCATCGCCCACTATCGCAGTCTCACCAATCACTATTCCCATTCCATGATCAATAAAGACGCGTCGCCCAATAACCGCACCGGGGTGGATCTCGATGCCGGTGCGAGACCTAGTGTGATTTGCCAGAACTCGGGCGAGAAAACGTAAGTGATGTGTCCAGAGCCAATGTTGGTAGCGATGCGCCCAGAGCGCGTGCAGACCTGGGTAGGTCAGCGCCACCTCAATTCGACTACGCGCAGCCGGATCTTTTTTAAGTGCCGTGGCGAGATCTTCTGCGATAAATGACATTTACTTTTGTTTTGTATTAAATAGTTGGAGCTACTGGCTCGTCAATGAACTCCTTGTAGAGAGGAGTCGAAAGATAGCGCTCACCAAATGATGCAAGGACAACGACGATGATCTTGCCGGCAAACTCCGGACGATCTGCAATCTGCGATACGCCCCAAAGCGCTGCGCCAGATGAGATACCTGCGAGAATTCCCTCTTCTTGCCCGGCGCGCTTGGCGTATGTAAATGCCTCTTCGTTGGGAGCAGATAAGACCTCGTCATAGATCGTTGTATCGAGAACTGGTGGAACGAAGTTTGGTCCAATGCCTTGAATTGGGTGTCCGGCAGGAGATCCACCAGTCAAGATTGGAGATGCAGCTGGCTGCACCGCAAATATTTTGATATTCGGATTCTTCTCCTTGAGAGCTTGGCCAACACCTGTGATTGTTCCGCCGGTACCGATTCCCATGACAACCGCAGCAACCTGGCCGTCAGTGTCATTCCAAATTTCAGCAGCGGTTGTAGCACGGTGAATCGCAGGGCCAGCAGCGTTCTCAAATTGGCGAACAAGTACGCCGCCTTCTTCTGCGCCAATGCGCTCAGCCTCTTCAACTGCGCCACGCATTCCAACTGCGGCAGGAGTCAAGATGAGTTTTGCACCGAGAGCGCGCAGGAGTGCACGACGCTCTTTTGACATTGAGTCAGGCATCGTCAAGATAACTTTGTATCCGCGCGCTGCACCGACAGAGGCAAGTGCAATACCGGTGTTGCCAGATGTTGCCTCGACGATCGTTCCGCCAGGCTTGAGCGCTCCGCTCTTCTCGGCGTCATCGACCATCGCAACTGCGAGACGATCCTTGACAGATGCAGTTGGGTTGTAGAACTCAAGCTTTGCCGCGACAATCGCGGTTGAATTAGGAAATAGGCGTTGAATCTTGACTAACGGGGTATTGCCGAATACCTCAGAGATATTGTTGTAAATCTTCACTGTTTCTCCTTAGAAAACTTTTCTGGGCTTTTGATTATTGGGGGCAAAAAAAGGGGTATAGCCAGGTGCAGATTAAAGAGAGGCAGATGTCTTGATGCGCATGAAATCGATGACTCTGCGCTTAATAAATGTCGCATCTAGGGCGATTGAAGCAGGTGCGGACATAGTGAGAAGGTAGCAGAAGCCAGTCAAAGTTTCAGTGCCACGTAAGGCAATTGCAAGTCGTTTGCATAACGGCCGATTGTTGTAACATGCATTTACAGATTACCTAAGGAGTTCCTATGCAGATGCGCAAATTACGCGACTTATCCGTCTCCGCTCTTGGTCTAGGTTGCATGGGAATGTCCGAGTTCTATGGACCAACCAATGATCAAGAATCGATCGCAACTATCCATCGCTTTCTAGATCTCGGCGGAAATTTCATTGATACAGCTGACATGTACGGCCCCTTCAAGAATGAGGTGCTGGTAGGCCAAGCGATCGCCTCCCGCCGCACAGAAGTTGTGCTTGCCACCAAGTTTGGCAATGAGCGCGGCAGCGATGGCTCCTTTAAGGGAGTTAACGGTCGCCCTGAATATGTGCGCACCGCCTGCGATGCTTCCCTTCAGCGCTTGGGTGTCGACTACATAGATTTGTATTACCAACATCGCGTAGATCGCAACGTACCCGTCGAAGAGACATGGGGTGCCCTTAAAGAGCTAGTCGAAGCCGGCAAGGTGCGTCACTTAGGAATTTCCGAGGCCTCGGCAACCACAATTGAAAAGGCAAATGCCATACACCCCATCACCGCTGTGCAATCTGAGTGGTCACTCTGGACTCGTGAAATTGAAGTCAACGGAGTGCTCGCAAAGGCACGTGAGCTTGGAATTGGATTCGTGCCGTACTCCCCCTTGGGTCGTGGCTTCTTGACTGGAACCGTGACATCACTCGATACCTTGGCTCCTGATGATCGTCGTCGAACTTACCCACGATTCAAAGAGGAGAACTTCGCTCGCAATTATGCGATCGTCGATGCCGTGAAAACTATCGCCGATCGCTTAAACGCAACTCCTGCGCAACTGGCTCTCGCTTGGGTACTGGCTCAGGGCGAAGATATCGTGCCAATTCCAGGAACTCGCAAGATCTCACGCCTTGAGGAGAACTTGGCCGCCCTTGAGATCACGCTTACGGAACGCGAGATTCGCGAACTTGATGAAGTTGCTCCTATTGGAGTGGCGCAAGGTGAGCGCTACCCCGATATGTCGACTGTAAACGTGTAGATAATACTTATGACTTACTTTCGATTTCGCCAATCAACTTAAATTCACTCGCTCCGAGTTGGCCCTGCTTTGTATAAAGTTCCAACTTGGCGCGGGTATCTGCAATATCGAGGTTGCGCATAGTTAACTGTCCGATGCGATCAGTCGGACCAAAGGCAGAGTTCTCGTTGCGCTCCATCGAGAGCTTTTCAGGCGCGTAACTCAATGCGGGACCGGTTGTATTGATGATCGAGAAATCATCACCACGACGCAAGCGAATAGTTACCGATCCAGTAACGGCAGAGGCAACCCAACGCGTCAACGATTCACGGAGCATTAAGGATTGTGGATCAAACCAACGACCTTCGTACAGAAGTCGACCCAACCGACGACCTTCAGCGTGATAGTTCGCGATGGTGTCCTCATTATGGATTGCAGAGAGCAGGCGTTCGTAAGCGATAAAGAGAAGCGCCATTCCAGGAGCTTCATAGATCCCGCGCGACTTCGCTTCGATAATGCGGTTCTCAATCTGATCGGCCATGCCTAGTCCGTGACGACCGCCGACCGCATTTGCTTCGCGCATGAGTTCGACCGAATCAATGAAAGATTTTCCATTAATCGAAACTGGACGACCTTGTGCAAATTCAATGGAGACATCTTCAGAAGCAATCTCCACTTCCGGATCCCAGAACTTCACTCCCATGATGGGATCAACAATCTCAATAGATGCGTCTAACTCTTCGAGGTTCTTCGCCTCGTGAGTCGCACCTAAGATATTTGCATCGGTTGAATATGCCTTCTCAGTGCTGTCGCGGTATGGGAAGTTGCGGGCGACCAACCACTCGGACATCTCTTTGCGTCCACCGAGCTCTGTTACAAAATCTTCATCGAGCCAGGGTTTGTAAATACGGAGCGCTGGGTTAGCCAGCAACCCATAGCGGTAGAAGCGCTCGATGTCATTGCCCTTGTAAGTTGAACCATCGCCCCAGATTGAGCAATCATCTTGCAACATGGCGCGAACCAAAAGAGTTCCTGTAACCGCGCGACCTAGCGGCGTTGTATTGAAATATTGCTTGCCGCCAGAGCGGATATGAAAGGCACCGCAGGCGATCGCTGCTAGCCCCTCTTCAACAAGCGCTAATTTGCAATCGATGAGGCGCGCATTTTCGGCACCATACGCGAGCGCACGACCCGGAATCGAATCGATATCGCTCTCGTCGTACTGCCCAAGGTCCGCGGTATAGGTGAAGGGAACTGCACCCTTTTCGCGCATCCATGCCACAGCGACAGAGGTATCGAGACCACCTGAGAAGGCGATCCCAACTTTTTCACCAACAGGCAGGGAGGCGAGCACTTTAGACATGGGGCGAGCCTACCTTCCCCATTATTCTCAGCCAAAAATAAGGAAAATCGCGGTTCACAGTCTAGAAAATAACTTAACCTTCGCTTATGACTATTCCCAAGAAGAACTCGATGCTCGCTCTCGCCACAATTGCGCTTCTAACCATCAGCGTCCTGCCGGCGAACGCTGCGACAAAAACACCCGCCCCTAAGCCAGCAGTATCTACTACACCACGCGCTGGTGGATTTGGTGGAGGACAGAACTCGGCAGCCTTCGCCAAGTACACCGCTTGTCTCGCCAAAGCTGGGATTAAGTTACCCGCCTTTGGTGGTGGACGCGGATTTGGTGGAGGTACTCGCCCAACTGGCGTCCGTCCAACTGGCGCACCCGGCACAGGTGCAACTGGTGGCGCTCCTCGCCCTCGTCCAACGTTCTCTCTAACTCCGACACAACAGAAGGCATTTACCGCGTGCGCAGCTCTGCGTCCATCATTTGGTGGATTCGGTCGCGGTCCAGGCGCCAGTGCTCCTGGTGCTGGAGCGGCTGGAGCTCCTGGTGGCGTTACTCCTAACGGCAAGGGTGGCGGGATTGCACCTAAGACTGGAACAAGCGCTGCCTACATCGCCTGTCTCAATACACACGGCCTACCTGTTCAGACCGCGGCTGATGTCGCTGGTCTTGATTCACAAAATACAAAGGTCATCGCCGCCGAGAAGGCATGCGCCGGTAAGTAACTCGACTTACTATTTACTGAAAATGTAGTTGATCGAGCCTCTCGATCCACTGCGTGTACTCATCGTATTTCCGCGCCACGATATAGCTTTCGAGATCATCGTGGCGCGGAAGATCCAAACGTTGAACAATCAAATCGGCATCGAGCTCTGCCGTACGCAGTAAGACCCAGAAGCCGCGATCCGAGATGCGAGCAAAAAAATCTCCGCCGCGCAGGCTGGTTCGAAGGGCGAATGCCAGCGCGATCAGCCCCTCTTGAAACTCCGCGGCCGTTGTAAATCGGTCAGGACGAAGAACAATGGAGAGAACTGCCAAGTCGCGATTTTCGCGTTTGGCGTTCGCGATTTCACGCTTCAAGTTCTCGTGAAAGAGCGCCGGAGCCATCGTAAGAGTCAACGAGTCGGCCACTCCATCGCTCTGAAATTCCACCTCACGCAGGTCGAAAGAGGACATTTCGTAAGGTTACTTGGATACCCTTCGCAAATGGGGATCAGCAATGAACTTTATGAACGCAGCCGCAAGATCGCAGTTGCGATGTTGCGCTTTGAAGCGGTCATTCTCTTAGCGCTCATCGTCTATCTCGGACTTCTCGACGCATTCCGCACCAAACCATTGAGTGCTCCACTTGCTCTGGCGGGAGATTTCATCGGACTTGCTCTGGGAGCGATCGGTCTCTTCGCCTGCTCGATGAGTTTTAAAAATGGAAAATCCTGGGGGCGAGCGCCAGCCGTGCTGGCAAATTTAATTGCGCTGGGCGTGGCTTACTTCATGCTCTCGGGAAAGTTTTACATCGGGGCCTATCCACTGGGGGCTATCGCCTTTGTGACAGCCGGCGCCGCGGTACTCGGTTACCGCGAGTAATTACCACTCAATAATCTCGCGCCGCTCCCAAAGAAATCCCGTCTTATCAACTTCAGGGTCAAAGGGACGCAGCGCCAGCCAGACCGCGGTATCTGCGCCTTCTTCCACCGATAGGGGTGCGTCGGGTCCGCCCATATCTGTACGCGTGTGATTGGGGCAGATGGCATCAACCAAAAGCCCGCGGCTTCCCAGATTGGTCTCGTGGGCGAGATTGCGAACCAAGGCATTTACCCCGGCCTTGCTAATTCGGTAGGGAGCCAGTCCACCCGTATTTCCAGGTCCCGACATCCGACCCAGGCAGGCGCTGAAGATGATGATCCGGCCGATGCGAGCCGCAGCCATCGCCGCTCCCAAGATATTGACGATGGTGAAGGTTGAGTCGAGGTTGATCGCCAGTACGCGACGCCATTCCGCATCGGTAGTCCGCAGCGTCTTGGACATCTTCTCGCTCATAACTCCGTGGGCCAAGATCAAGATCTCTGGAGCGCCGTACGTTGCCAAGATCTCCTCAAATACGGTGCGGGTGGCCGATTGGTTCTCTAGATCCACCGCTCTGAACTCAGCCCCGATCTCGGCGGCGGCGGCCGCCACCCGGCCGGGATCCTTGGCGACTAGCAGAACACGATGACCCGCCCTGACCATCTCCCGGGCACATTGCAGCCCCAGACCCCGACTTCCCCCTGTGATGACAGCTAATCCCATAAAGGCGAGCCTAGAGCCCCACTTCACATCCCGCACGGCGGTGCACTCAGGGCGAAGACGATTAAGATTAGGTTGTAACTGATCTTCTTTCTTGTGTTGGCCTGATGTGAAACACCAGAACTTATTAGGAAGCGGAGTGAGCGCCAGTGTCGGCATCGAATACCCCAGCAAATCATTTTGGCGGATCTTTTGGTCCTAATGAATGGCTCGTCGATGAGATGTATGAGCGCTACCAACAAGATCCTTCATCCGTCGATAAGGCGTGGTGGGATTTCTTCGCTGACTACACACCGCCAGCACAGACTACTAATGGATCTGCCCCTAAAGCTGGCACACCTCCTATTCCAAAGTCTTCAACCTCAACTACTCCCCCTGTTGTTCCAACCGCAACTCAAATAGTTGCGCCAACTCCCGCAGCGCCAGTAGCGCCAGTAGTTACAACTCCTGCACCTCAAGCAACTCAAGTTGTGCAGGCACCACAGACTGCAACTACCGCGATGCCTGCCGATCCAATCGTTAAGCCGATTCCAACGCTGGTTACTCCAAGCGCATCAACTCTCGAACCAATTCGCGGTGTTGCAGCTCGCGTGGTGCAGAGCATGGAGGCTTCGCTCTCAGTTCCTACAGCAACCAGTGTGCGTGCTATCCCAGCTAAATTGATGATTGATAACCGCACCGTGATCAATAATCACTTGGCCCGCGGTCGTGGAGGAAAAGTCTCGTTCACTCATCTCATTGGTTACGCAATGATCAAGGCGCTGCGCGCGATGCCAGAGATGAATACCTTCTTTGCAATGCAAGATGGCAAACCGGTTCTTGGCCGCCCAGAACATATCAACCTAGGGATCGCGATTGATCTTGCAAAGCCAGATGGCACACGCCAACTGCTAGTACCTTCTATTAAGGGCTGCGAAGGCCTCGATTTCGCGCAGTTCTGGGCATCATACGAAGAGACGGTACGTAAAGCGCGTGGCGGGACGCTGACCGTTGAAGATTACGCGGGAACCACAGTTTCGCTAACCAACCCAGGAACTCTCGGTACGGTGCACTCGGTTCCACGTTTGGTGCAGGGCCAAGGTTTAATTCTCGGCGTCGGAGCTATGGATTATCCAGCCGAATTCCAAGGCGCAAGTGAAGAGACCCTTACTAATCTTGCAATCTCTAAGGTCATTACGCTCACCAGTACCTACGATCACCGTGTTATCCAAGGTGCGCAATCTGGTGACTTCTTACGCCGCATCCACGAGATTCTGCTCGGCGCTGAAAACTTCTACGACGAGATCTTTGCAGCGCTCCGTATCCCTTATGAGCCAATTCGATGGACCGTCGACTTCCAGTTCTCCAAGGAAGATCAGATCAGCAAGACCGCTCGCGTCCAGCAGTTGATCGAGTCTTATCGCACCTTCGGTCACCTCATGGCAGATACCGATCCGCTGCGCTATCGCCAACGTAGCCATCCCGATCTCGATGTCGTTACTCACGGACTTTCTTTATGGGATCTTGATCGCGAATTTGCAACAGGTGGATTTGGTGGCAAGCCATTTATGAAGTTGCGTCGCATTCTTGGAATTCTGCGTGACTCGTACTGTCGCAGCGTCGGTGTTGAGTACATGTATATGGAGAATCCCGTTGAACGTAAGTGGATGCAGGAGCGCGTTGAAGTTGGCGCACCACGCACTCCACGCGAAGAGCAACTTCGTATCTTGCGCAAACTTAACTCTGCCGAGGCCTTTGAATCTTTCTTGCAGACAAAGTATGTGGGCCAAAAGCGCTTCTCCCTTGAGGGTGGCGAGACACTCATTCCATTGCTCGATGCAATCTTGGACAGTTCTGCCAAGGCCGGTATCGCCGAAGTCTGTATCGGTATGCCACACCGTGGTCGCCTCAATGTATTGGCGAATATCGGCGGCAAGTCGTACGGTCAAATCTTCCAAGAGTTTGAGGGCCACTACGCTGAAAACTCTGTACAAGGTACTGGTGACGTTAAGTACCACCTCGGCACCAAGGGAGTCTTCGAATCAGACACCGGCGAGAAAACCAACATTTATCTCGCTGCAAACCCTTCACACCTTGAAGCAGTTAACCCTGTCCTAGAAGGAATCGTGCGTGCCAAAGAGGATATGTATGGCGTCCACGAAGCATTCAACGTCCTTCCAATTCTGGTCCACGGTGATGCAGCATTTGCGGGTCAAGGCGTTGTCTCGGAAACCCTCAATCTCTCGCAGCTCAAGGGATATCGCACGGGCGGAACGATTCATATCGTTGTTAACAATCAAGTTGGATTTACCACATCGCCACATGCAGCCCGCTCTTCGACATACTGCACCGATATCGCAAAGATGATTCAAGCACCGGTCTTCCACGTTAATGGCGATGATCCGGAATCTGTCGTCCGCGTCTCGCGCTTGGCCTTCGAGTATCGCCAAGAGTTCAATAAAGATGTTGTGATCGATATGGTCTGTTACCGCCGACGCGGACATAACGAGGGCGATGAGCCAAGCTTCACTCAACCAATGATGTACAAGTTGATTGATGCTAAGCGGAGCACCCGTAAGTTGTACACCGAAGCTTTGATCGGCCGCGGCGACATTACTGTCGAAGAGGCGGAAGAAGTTCTGCGCGACTACCAGGCGCAACTCGATGCCGTCTATGCAGCGGTACATAATGTCGAGCCAGAGCACACCTCAAATCACGCTCCATCGGTCACTCCTCCAGAGTCGGTTAATACCGGTGTCGATGAGGCAACGTTGCGTAAGATCGCAGCGACGCAGATCGCCACTCCTGAAGGCTTTACTGTGCACCCACGCTTGGCTCCACAGTTGGCAAAGCGCACCGAAATGCTCGACGAAGGAACTGTCGACTGGGCAGCTGGCGAGATGTTCGCCTTCGGCTCTTTGCTCCTTGAAGGCCATCCGATCCGCTTGGCCGGTCAAGATGTTCGCCGCGGCACCTTCTCTAACCGCCATGCAGTCATCGTCGATCAAAACACTGGTGGCGATTGGTTCCCACTGCGCGGTCTAATCAATGATGACAATCAATTCTTTGTCTTTGACTCACTTCTCTCTGAGTATGCAGCAATGGGCTTTGAATACGGCTACTCAGTCGAACGCGAAAACGCCCTGGTGCTCTGGGAGGCACAGTTCGGAGATTTCGCTAATGGCGCACAATCAATCGTCGATGAATTTGTGTCGAGCGCTCTGCAGAAGTGGGGCGAGCGTTCCTCTGTCGTCTTGCTCTTACCGCATGGCTACGAAGGACAAGGTCCCGATCACTCCTCGGCTCGTATCGAGCGCTACCTTGCACTCTGCGCCGAGCAGAACATGACCGTTGCGCAACCAAGTAACCCGGCTTCCTACTTCCATCTGCTCCGTTGGCATATGAAGAATGCGGCCCGCCGTCCACTGATCGTCTTTGAGCCTAAATCAATGTTGCGCCTGAAGGCTGCTGCATCTGGTCTCGCTGATTTCACTTCGGGAACATTTAAGCCGCTCATCGATGACACCACAGTCACCAATGCAACGCGTGTGATCTTCTGCTCCGGCAAGATCTATTGGGATCTCGTAGCGGAGCGTGCGAAGCTTGGAGAGATGAGCACCGCGATCGTGCGGATCGAGCAGCTCTATCCATTCCCTATTGAGGAGTTCATGCGGGTAGCGAACGCCCACCCAACTGCCAACTTGCTCTGGGTACAAGATGAGCCAGCTAACCAAGGTCCATACCCATTCGTTGCGCTTAATACCTTTGAGGCCCTTGAAGGTCGCACCTTGCGCCGCGTCTCTCGTCGTGCAACTGCCAGCCCTGCAACAGGTTCACACCACTTGCACGAGGAAGAGCAGCACGCGCTAATTACCGAGGCATTTACTCGCTAGCTCTGCCCCGCCTGTATCGGAGTAGCACCTGTCCAACGATCTCTGTTGGCTGCAGTGCGCCCCATTGACGTGAGTCGGTGCTGGCATCGACGTTGTCGCCTTCGACCCATGCGCGACCGTCATCGATTCTCTTCAAACGTTTGATGAAGTGAACTCCTGGATAACTTTCGCGCTCGATCACGACCACTTTCCCTAGTAGGGGTTGCAAATGGCTCGCATCGCGCAGGTGGAGCGTTCGAAAGAGCAGCCAATCGCCACCGGCAAAGGTCGGAAGCATTGAACTGCCGCTGACCGCGATTAATCTAAATGGAAGGGCTGCCATTGGAGTAGTAGTCTGACACATAGGACGCACCGCCATCATTCAAGAAGGAGTACTCATGTTTAAGCCAACTTTGGTGGGATATGCCCACTGCGATCTACCTTGCGGAATCTATGACCCTGCGCAGGCGAAGATCGAAGCACAATCGGTCAAGGCATCTATCGAGAAGTACCACGCCAGTAGTGACCCTGTCTTTCAGGCGCGCGCAATAGCCGTGAAGGAAGAGCGCTCGGAGCTCGTCAAGCATCACCTCTGGGTTCTGTGGACCGATTACTTCAAGGCTCCTCACTTTGAGGCCTACCCACAACTCAACGGGCTATTCAACGAGGCAACCAAGCTCGCTGGCGCCGGCGGAACAAAGGGTTCAACTGATGTTGCCGTCGCGGATAAGTTGCTCGCCAAGATCGATGAGATCGCCGAGATCTTCTGGGCTACTAAGAAAGCGTAATCTGAAGGCTTAATTAACTAGCGGCGCTATTGCGCGGCAGATTCTCTGCTGCACTACGCGCCATAAATGAAACACGATCTACTAATCGCCGTTGCACTTGCGCAACGGCGATTATTCGTTTCTCCTGGTGCACTTCGCATTCAAAGGTCAAGATATTTTCATTGAGTTCGGTTGCTTTTACCAAGGCTCTTACCTCGGCCCCGATTGAAACCGCACCGCGCATCTGGATCGCAGCCCCAATGGTGAAAGAGGTCTCGCCAGTCTGAAAGTGTTCAGCGATCGCTGCGCTGCACGCGGATTCGATCACATTAAGAGCGGAGTTAGCGGCAAGTACAGGGAGATCATTAAGCCCTTGCGCGACCCCAGTATCGAGGGGTCTGACGGTGAGAGATGCCATACCTACTGCACCGAGTAGTTGTTCTGCCTCCATGGTTAAAACCTAATGGATAGTGCGGAGAAAAGTTCTGCTTATTCGCCTTCGGTAAAGTCGTGGCGAATCTCGTGGGTGACCTCTTGTGTCACTTGAATCGAAGTGGTGCCATCGAAGGTGAAGTTTGTAATTGTTGTAGATGACGAGAAGAACTGCACTTGAGTCTGTCCCGCGAGAGCTTCGGTCTGCTGGCGGATCCGTTCGTGAAGATCTTGCGGCGCCTCTTCGTTACAACTTCCGCGGAGCAAATCCTGCATCAGTGAGAGAGCATTGCTCTCATAAATCAGGACGGCGGCACAATCAGGGCACTCTTTGAAGTGAATCTGGAAGCTCCAATACTCCTGCTCCGTGGGGAGTTCATGATCGATATAAAGGAAGAGCGCCTCTTGGATTTGATCGCAAGGCAGCGCGTTGGCGTTATTCATTATCGCCTCCTCGATTAAAGCCGCGCTCTTTAGCGTATTCGGAGAGGGAGGCCCGCAGTAATTTGCGGCCACGGTGCAGGCGAGACATCACAGTTCCGGCAGGGACGCCTACGATGTCAGCGATCTCTTTGTAGGAGAAGCCTTCGACGTCGGCGAGATAAACCGCCATCCGAAAATCTTCAGGCATCGCAGCAAGCGCAGCGCGCACATCAAGATCGACGATTCCGTCGAGAGCGACATCCTCAGCTGAGCGACCTTG
Source organism: uncultured Actinomycetes bacterium (assembly GCA_903916385.1). Taxonomy (GTDB): domain Bacteria; phylum Actinomycetota; class Actinomycetes; order Nanopelagicales; family Nanopelagicaceae; genus PALSA-747. The sequence goes on along the minus strand of CAIWWH010000046.1, from coordinate 15,525 downwards.
ATCGCTGGTGTGGCTGGAGGCATCGTAAATTTGCCAATCTTCTAGCTCACCATCGCTAATCTGCGGGCGACGTTGATCCTTGCGGTAGGTATTAATAAAGGTGGTGGTGAGGATGCGATAGAGCCAAGCCTTGAGATTGGTCCCTGGTTCAAATTGATGGAAGGAGACGAAGGCCTTGGCATATGTATCTTGTACAAGATCTTGGGCATCATGCGGATCCTTGGTGTAACGCAAGGCGGCGGCATACATTTGATTTGTAAATTGCAGAGCGTCGCGCTCAAAGCGCGTCTTCTTTTGGGCAGCGCTTTCAGCGCTGCGATCAACGACCGCTAGCTCACTTTGATTGGCATCCATTACCGCTAAGGCTACTCCCACAGATTGAGAACGGGCTGAGATAAAGGTTTATTCCCGGTGAACGGGCTGGCCACTAGAGATCAAGTCTAGAAAAGGGTCTCAGGCTCCCCGAGTTCGATGGGAGAGATCAGATCTGCCCCGTTATTGGCGGTGGAGTTCACTCGCGAGGAGACCGGATAGGCCTGCAGCCCCCGTGCTGGCTCGGCTAGCTCCATCAGACTGCGAATCTCTTCAACTTGATTGAGCGAGGGGTCGAGCCATGCTCCCCAGCGCTCTTGCGGCAGAAATGTTGGCATCCGGTGATGGACGCTCGCAAGGAACTCGACTGCTGGCCGGGTGATGATGGCCGCGCTCTCCTTATAAGTGCCATCGGGCGCTCTCCAACGGTCCCAGATTCCTGCAAAAGCAATTACTCCATCTCCGTGAATGAAGAAGGGTTGCTTAGGCGAATACGGCCCAAGTTCAGTCGCCCATTCGTAATAGCCAGTAGCTGGAATTAAACAACGGCGCGAGATGAATGCGCTGCGAAAAGTTGGCTTCTCATGCACCGTCTCTGTTCGCGCATTGATTGCTTGTGATTGCGATCGCAAGGCATCTTGCGGATTTTCAGACCACGGCGCAATGAGTCCCCATGAGACTATGGCTAATTCACGCGATCTCTGGTTGGTGATGCGATCGCTCTTCTCTCGAACGATGTAGATATTGCGGGTTGGTGTGATATTCCAGTCGGCAGGAAGTATGGGGCCGGCGTAGTCAGTAGTAATTGCAAATGCCTCCAGCATGTCATCTGCTTCTGCTGCAAGAGCGTATCGACCGCACATGGGCGTAAAGGTATCTCAGGTAGGCTTGCGATATGACGAATCTTTGGCGCGCACCCTTCCGGGGGCAGAACCCGATTGATGCAACCCTCACGATTCCTGGTTCTAAATCCGTAACAAATCGCGCGCTGATCTTGGCAGCGCTCTGTGGAACCCCCTCGACGCTTCGTCGACCACTGCACTCGCGGGACTCAGCCTTGATGATCGCTGGATTAAAAGCGATTGGCGTCGGTATCGAGACCGCCGCAAATGGAGATCTCACGATCACGCCTAGCCAGTTATATGGGCCAGCTTCAGTAGATGTGGGCAACGCTGGTACGGTCATGCGCTTTCTACCGCCAGTCGCCGCAATGGCTAAAGGGCTCATCCACTTTGATGGGGATGCTCGCTCTCACGAGCGCCCACTGGGGCCAGTCATCAAAGCGCTGGAATCTCTGGGGGTATCCATCGAACACGGTGGGCGCTACTCGTTGCCTATGACCATCAACGCCAACGGTCAACTCAAGGGCGGCACCGTTGAGGTAGATGCGACGCTTTCCAGCCAATTTATCTCGGCCCTACTTCTCGTCGCTCCCGCTACCAAGGAGGGGATAACCGTCAAACATGTGGGCACCTCTCTCCCATCACTCCCCCATATTGAGATGACAATCGCCATGCTCCGCGAAAAGGGAGTTGAGGTTGTGGTCGGTGAGAACGAATGGAGCGTCAAACCAATCGCGATGAGCGGCGCAGATTCTGTGATTGAACCTGATCTCTCAAATGCTGCTCCTTTTATGGGCGCTGCAATGCTTTCTGGGGGCACCGTCGTCATTCGCGATTGGCCACACAGCACCACACAACCTGGCGATCAGCTGCGCGAGATCTTTACTGCGATGGGAGCCCGAGTCGAATTCAGGGGCAACAATCTAGCCATTACTGGCGATGCGATTCATGGAATCGACATTGATCTGCACGATGTTGGTGAACTCACTCCATCAATCGCTGCAATCTGCCTCTTTGCAGACTCGCCATCGTACCTACGTGGGATAGCCCATCTGCGTACCCACGAGACCGATCGATTGGCTGCACTTGCAACCGAGATTAACAAATTAGGTGGCGAGGTCATTGAAGAACCATCGGCCCTGCGCATCATTCCGCGCCAGCTTCATGCAGGAACTTTCCATACGTACGACGATCACCGACTTGCGACTGCGGGTGCGATGATCGGTTTGATCGTCGATGGAATTGCAGTTGAAAATATTGCAACGACCCAGAAGACGCTCCCTGATTTCCCTGGAGCCTGGAATGAACTTCTAACTGGGAATAAATGACCCCTCGCGAACTCGATGAGGATGACGTTCGGATCCGTCCGAAGCGCTCTTCACGGCCGCGCACTAAAGACCGACCCGATTACTCTGGGGCAGATCTCGCTCGCATCATCGCAGTAGATCGTGGCCGCAGCGCTGCACTGATAGAGGCGACGGGCGTTGTTGTCACTGCCATGAAGGCACGCGAATTGGGCAAGAAGTCAGTTGTTGTCGGTGATATCGTGCGGATCGTCGGTGATATTTCTGGTCGCATAGATACTCTGGCGCGCATCGTTGCCGTTGAGCCGCGGAGAAATGAACTCACGCGGACCGTTGAAGATGACGCTGGCATGGAGCGAATAATCGTTGCCAATGTCGATCAGATCGGCATAGTGCTGGCCGCCGCAAACCCAGAACCCCGCCACGGTTTTGTAGATCGTGCCTTGGTGGTCGCATTTGATCAACGAATCAAGCCGCTGATCATAATGACCAAATGTGATCTCGCCGATCCCACTGAATTTTTAAGTGCTTATAAAGACCTCGCCGTAGATTCGATTCAGATTCAGCGGGGCGGCGATCTCACTGCGCTACGTGCCGAATTAACCGGCAAGCGCACTGTGCTCTTAGGCCATTCGGGAGTTGGAAAATCAACGCTCGTCAATGCGCTTGTCGAGAGCGCCAACCGAGCTACGGGCGATGTCAATGATGTGACAGGCCGCGGACGGCACACCTCATCAAGCGCTGTGGCGCTAGCGCTCAACGATAAATCCGGGTGGATTATTGATACCCCTGGAGTGCGCTCCTTTGGTCTGGCTCACGTTGAGCGAGATCGCGTGATAAGTGCCTTTACAGAGTTCGCCGAGGCGATCGGGCACTGCCCACGCAATTGCTCGCACGATGAAGAAGGGTGTGCGCTCAACAGCATGATTAGCGACCCAGGATCGCTAGCCAGATTGGCCAATCTTCGCGGGCTGCTGCGCGAAGGTAAACTAAATTCATGAGAGATTTCGCCCAAGACTTAATGCTCGCCCACCAACTTGCCGATGTAGCAGACTCCATTACGCGAGATCGCTATCAATCCCTCGACCTCGTTATCGAGACCAAGCCCGACCTCACGCCAGTCACGGATGCTGATAAGGCTGTAGAGAAGAAGATCCGCGAATTATTGTCAGCCGCTCGCCCGCACGATCTCGTCGTAGGCGAAGAGTTCGGAACTCCCGCACTTACAGCCGATAGTTTTTACTGGGTGATTGATCCCATCGATGGAACCAAAAATTTCCTACGCGGAATCCCCACTTGGGCGACCCTGATTGGTTTGTGTAACCCGCAAGGTGAGGTTGTTGCGGGTGTAGTGAGCGCCCCCGCCCTATATCGTCGTTGGTTTGCCGCACTCGGCACTGGCGCATATGTCAGCGAGAACGGTGGAGCGCCTAAGCAGATCAAGGTTTCGCAGGTGCGCGAACTCAAAGATGCCTCGCTCTCCTACTCCGATCTCGTTGGGTGGGGTACTCGCAAGATGGCGATGCTCACCTTGCAGGAGAAGATCTGGCGCAGCCGAGGCCTGGGAGATTTCTGGTCCCATATGCTCGTGGCAGAGGGCGCAGTAGATATCGCAGTCGAACCCGTCCTGGCGCTGTGGGATATGGCAGCGCTCGACATCATCGTTCGCGAAGCCGGTGGCACATTCACTAACCTAGAAGGTAAGCCAGGATCGCACGGTGGCAACGGTGTATCGAGCAACGGCGTCTTGCACAACGAGTTCTTGAGCGCGCTCAACGCATGAGATTTCTCTGGTTTGGAAAGAAGAAGGCAAAGGTAACCTCTGCGCCTCCCGCTTCAGAGGTAGCAAAGCAAGAGGTTTACTCCGTTACTGGATTTATTTGCGAGAGCAATCCGGATCCATCAAGCCGCGGCTCGGAGCTTAACCCCCACACGATTAACTCGGCAATCCTCTCCATCTTAAGCGAAGCCAACTCCCCTGCCGACTTAGCCGCGCAAGAGTTCTTTCAAGAGCGCGGTGCAATAGTCCTGCCGATTAGCGACTACTCGTTCTCGCCAGAGCGTGGTTTTAGCGCGCGCATTATTGATGGTGGAGCGAAGCGAACTGTCCTTATCGGAAATCCCGAAGTTATCGCGCGTGCGACGGTTCCATTTTCTGCATCAATTGCCGCTGCAGTTCTAAGCGACCCAACATCGTTTGTTGTCGCTATTGATGGAATCGCTTACGCCAACTTTGGGATTAGCAAAGAGGTTATTTAGAGCTCTAACCAGCCACGCTCTGGAAGCTCATCGGCGCGCTCTGGTCCCCATGTTCCTTTGAAGTACGGAGATAGGTGTGGCTCATTGTTGATGATGCCCTCGACGATTCTCCACGTTTCAAGAACGGAATCAATAGCGGTGAAGCGCTTGTGATCTCCTGCCATAGCGGCACGCAGTAGACGCTCGTAAGCCTCTTGGCGATCGCCAAGGGCGGCAGAGAAGTTAACGGTCAGCTTTACAGATTCAGTTGTCAGTGAGTCACCTGGCGACTTCGCTTGTAGCTCGATATCCACGCCATCGTTCTTACCCAAACGGAAGCGGAGCAAGTTTGCAGATCCCTCTTGACTCTCTGCAAACAAAAGGCGAGGTGGTTGCTTAAATTCGATAACAACTTCGAGGGTGGTCTCAGCTAGGTTCTTACCGGTGCGGAGATAGAACGGAACGCCAGACCAGCGCCAGTTATCAACATACATCGTTGCTGCGGCGTAAGTCTCTGTTGTGGAGCGCGGTGCAACACCCGCCTCATCGAGGTATCCGACATACTGGCCACGAATAACATTTTCGGGCTTTAGCGCTGCGATAGCGCGGAAAACTTTGAGCTTCTCATCTTCCATGGTGCTCGATGAGAGATCTGATGGTGGCTCCATTGCGATCAGTGCTAGAACTTGGAGCAAGTGGTTCTGCAAGACATCGCGGATTGCGCCAACGCCATCATAGAAGGCACCACGACCTTCGACGCCGAAATCCTCGGCCATCGTGATCTGCACGCTATTGATATAGCGGTGATTCCAAAGTGGCTCCCAGATTGAGTTAGCGAAGCGGAAGATCAAGATATCTTCGACGGACTCTTTACCGAGGTAATGATCGATGCGGAAGATGCGCTCTTCAGGAAGGACCTCTTCCAAGACTTCCTGTAGTGCAATAGCTGAGTGGAGGTCGCGACCAAAAGGCTTTTCCACGACGAGGCGAGAGCGTTCGGTCAGACCGACCTTGGCAAGGCCTTGCGTCACATTGCCGAAGAAGGCAGGTGGGATAGCGAGGTAGATAACGGGACTCTGCTTATCTTTGAGGACTTCAGCGAGATCCTCGTACAACTTAGGATCTTCGTAATTTCCAACGACAAGAGATAACTCGTCATCTAGCTTCGCCAGCATCTTTGCATCTGGATCTGGAAATGCCGCCTTGATCGCATCAAAGGCGTGGGCAGCAAACTCTTCGTGATTCCACTTGGTAGATGCAACGCCTACAACTGGGCACTGCAACGAATCATTCATCGACATGCTGTAGAGAGCGGGGAACAATTTCTTCTTAGCCAAATCTCCGGTCGCGCCGAAAAGTACGAGGACATCTGCCTCAAGGAGTGGAATCTTACGAGCGCTCATCTACTTCTTCTTCACTTCAACGTGGCCGCCAAATTTCTTACGCATAGCAGAGAGAACCTTGTTGGCGTAGAGATCATTCCCGCGTGAGGAGAAACGGCCCATCAATGATGCGCTCAGTACATTCGCAGGCACGCCTGCATCAATTGCAGTTTGCACGGTCCAGCGGCCTTCACCGGAGTCGGATACCGAACCTTCATAGCCAGCGAGCTCTGGATCTTCGGTGTAAGCCGTCGCTGTCAGATCAAGGAGCCAGGAGGCAACAACTGAACCGCGACGCCAAACTTCGGTGACTTCTTCCATATTGAATTCATACTTTGTTTCAACGTGATCACCGACTGCAGTAGGGTGCTTGATCCCCTGCGCTGCAGCGTGAATCAAATTAAGTCCTTCGGCATACGCAGCCATTGCGCCGTACTCAATTCCATTGTGAACCATCTTGATAAAATGGCCTGAACCGATTGGACCGCAATGTAAGAAGCCATATTCAGAGTTACTTGGTTCACCGGTACGACCTGGTGTGCGCTCTGCAGCGGCAACTCCAGGAGCCATCGCCTTGAAGATTGGGGTCAGGCGCTCGACAACTTTTGTATCGCCGCCGATCATGAGTGAGAAACCACGTGCAAAGCCGTAGACGCCACCAGAGGTTCCGACATCTACAAAATCGATACCCTTCGTTGCAAGCCATGCTGCATTAGCAATGTCATCGCGGTAAAAGGTATTGCCACCATCAATGATGGTTGAACCTGGAGCCAAGTGCTCGGCGACGGCGTGGATCGTCTGCTGCGTAACTTCGGCGGGAACCATCACCCAGACAAATTGTGGGTTCGCGGCATCATTGAACTGCGCGAGATCAGCAAGTGAAGAGAGCGGAGTAAATCCCTCGGCAGCGATCGTCTTAACGGTCTCTGGATTTACATCGTAAACCGCGATATTTACTGGTGACTCCGCGTGGCTCTGAATGCGGCGGGCAATACCAGCGCCCATCCGGCCAAGGCCAACGATGGTTAATTGAATGGTGCTCATTGTGATCTCCTGACGGTAGAGCGATCTTAAATTAATTACTGGTCGGTGCCGATAGATCAGTAAGGATTTGAAGTTGACCGTTTGGTGAACTCTTTGCCAGGGCTCCCACAGGGCCCGTGACTAGCGACTGCAACGCTGCAGCCTTGCCCTCTCCGAGAGCGAAGATATAAATATGTTTTGAGTTAGCCAGCCGCTGCAGTGAGAGGCTCACGCGCAATGGAGGTGCTTTAGGAGAATTATGGACTGCCACGGCGGAGCCTGCGAATTCTGGATCTAAAAGCCCCGGAAAGAGACTGGCAATGTGACCATCCTCACCCATGCTAAGAATGACAGCATCGAAAGGGCGTGAAGCGAGCTCATCGTCAACTTCCTCGGCATAACCCTGCGCAGCCTCCTCCAAATCACCACTATCGGCGACGCGATGGAAGACGATCTGCGACTTACACATCCCAAAGCCAGAGATCAAAGTCGTATCGCTGCGATCGGGGTTACCGTGCGAGACGAAGCGCTCGTCAGAGAACCAGATATGCAACATGGAGCCCTCAAAGGAGTTCTTGAGGCGCACCAACTTGAAGAGAGCCTGATCAATCGCCTTCACGATTGCCAGGCCTGTCCGACCTCCCGTGATGACTACGTGTGCACTATTGCGTAGCGTCCAGGCATCGGTGATCGCATTGATTACTCCGGAAGCGCAAAGACCCACCAGATTTTCATCTGATGGGTCGCTGATGTAGTTCATAGTAGCGGGGACAGGATTTGAACCTATGACCTCTGGGTTATGAGCCCAGCGAGCTACCGAGCTGCTCCACCCCGCGTCGGTAGTGCAATCTTACGAGAAAAGCGCCAATAACCCAAAACGGGGTATTGAATCAAGAGTTGTGGCGCTCTTCTTCGTGCTTTTAATTGCTTGTCGTACCTACTTGCCCTGCGCTGCAATCGCCGCTGCAATCGCCGCCTTCAGTTGATTCTGTGCGACACCGTAGGCGGCAAAGTCGCCATTCTTAAGCGCTTGGTTAGAAGCAGTTATCGCTGCCTGAGCTGCTGCAAGAGCCTGTTTCAGCGTCGACGTCCCAACAGTTGTAGTGCTTCCCGTTGTACCAGTACTTCCCGTGCCAGTTGTTGGAGAGATACTCACACCAGAGCTTCCACCAAATACTTGGTTGAGTGCATCTTGCAGAGTATTTCCAAATCCAATCTGATCGCCAAAGGAGACCAAGACTTTTTGCAGCAGTGGAAATGCTGATGCATTTGCTGTTGCTTTTACATAAACCGGTTGAACGTAGAGAAGTCCACTTCCAACTGGCAGCGTCAACATATTTCCCAGCACTACATCAGATCCGCCTTGACGCAGCAACGAGAGCGTCTGTGCAACATCTGGCTTAGCCTCAAAGTTCGACGCCACCTGCGAAGGCCCCGAAATATTTGTGGAGCGCGGCAACTGTAAGATCGTGATCTTGCCGTAGTTTGGCCCAGCATCAGAGTTCACCGCAGCGAATGCGGTGAGATTCTGACGCGATCCGCGAGGAACGAAGGATGTTGATAGCGAGAATGAAGAGGTAGCAGAACCTGGCAGTTGCAAGGTCTGGTATGTAGGAGGTTGATTCTCAGCGTTAGCGCCAAGTGATGAAGGATCGGATGGAACCTTCCAGAAATCTTGACCGCCGTAATATGCGGCCGCAGAATCAACGTGATAAGTCGTCAAAACATCGCGTTGTACCTGGAAGATTCCTTCTGGGTAGCGAATGTGCTGCAGCAACGCTGGGCTGATGGCGCTCTTAGGAAGAACGGTGCCAGGGTATGCCTTGCTCCATGTCTTCAAGACGGGATCTGTGGTATCCCATTGATAGAGCGTGACTGTTCCATCATAAGCGTCGACAGTTGCCTTCACAGAGTTGCGGATGTAATTCACATTTGTATTCGGTAGGGCTGTCACTGTTGAAGAGTTAGCAGTTACCGAGTTTGTTGTTGCCGTGGCCAAATTCTCAACAGCGGAATATGGATAGCCCGATGAAGTGGTGTAGCCATCGACGATCCAAACAACTTTTCCATTAACCACAGCGGGATAGATATTTCCATCCAAGGTCAGCCAAGGTGCAACCTTCTGCACGCGATCGACTGGTGAGCGGTTGTAGAGGATCTTGGAATCTTTGTTGATCAAGTTGGACAACAAGATCTGCTGATCTTTGTACTTGATGGCGAAGAGAAGTCTGGTGAGCATGCTCCCCATTGGGACGCCGCCCTTACCTGCATAGGTGTAGTTCTGCTGGCCATTAGCCTGCGAATCATCTGGATAATCCAACTCGTTTGGCGTGCTCTTGGCAGAGCCACCCACGATGGAGTATCCCGGAACGTTCTCACCAAAGTAGATACGAGGTTGGAAGACACCTAAGCCATTTGATGGTGGGATGTTGCCTACTGTGAAGCTGGGCTTTCCGTCAGCATCGACCACATTTGTAGGCGCTGCAACGAAACCAAAGCCGTGGGTATAAACCAGGTGATCATTAATCCAGTTCTGTGCAGGTGAGCCAGCGATATTCAATTCACGTACCGCAACAACGACATCCTGCTTCTTACCTTTGATGGTGTAACGATCCACATCGAGCGCATCTGGGAAGGTGTAGTACGGCTTGATCTGTTGCAACTGGCGGAAGGTTGCCGAGAGGACATCTGGATCCAAGAGCCGCGCATTGGAGATGTTAGACGTGTCTTTAGCAAGCTGGCCTGGCTGGGTTGAAATTACCGCCGGATAATCCTTCACGGTGATATTAGAAAGTCCGTAAGCGGCGCGGGTAGCGTTGATATTGCGCTGAATATAGGGCGCTTCCTTATTGGATTCACTGGGCTTGACCGTGAACTGTTGAATGAAGGCTGGATAGATACCGGCGATCAAGAGCGATGAGACAACCATCAGCACGACACCGGCAGCAGGCAAGACCCACGAGCGACGCACAATATTTGCGAAGAAGAGCAGTGCACAGATGATCGCGATTCCAGCGAGGATCGCCTTGGCAGGCAAGAGAGCATTGACATCGGTGTAGCCCAGGCCCGTAAAGAGGCTGCCTTGGTGGAGCGCTAAGTCATAGCGATCAAACCAGTAGGCAACTGCCTTGATCAGAACCAAGACACCAAGCAACACCGAGAGCTGCACACGAGCTGCAACGGTGGTCCGATCCTGACTTACTTGTGGGCGAATTCCGCCGTAGACGTAGTGGATACCTACTGTTGCAATCAAGGTGATCAGAATTGTTGAGATGCCCCAACTGATGAGCGACTCATACATCGGAAGCTTGAAGGCGAAGAAAGAGATATCGAGATGGAACTGTGGATCTTTAGTGCCAAAAGGGGTCGAGTTCTTAAATTGCAGCCAGGTCTCCCACTGCTTTGAACCCGATACTCCGGCATACCAGAAAATAATTACTGCAATAGCGGCGACGATGTAGCGCTTGAGCGGTTCAATCTGTCCGCGATAGCGCTCGAGGTTATCGGCCTCAACGCTGACGGGAACATAAATCGGGCGACGGCGATATGCGATGAAGATATTGGAGGTGATGATCAGCGAAGTGACTAAACCAAAGGCGATGAAGAGTTCTATCTTCGTAAAGAGGGTCGTTCTCCAGACGCTCGTGAAGTTCACTGAGCGGAACCAGAGGAGATCTGTATAAAAGCCGGTGAGCGAGACCAAGATTCCGATGATGACGACGAGGGCGATGATGACTAGCCCGAAAGGTCCTATCCCCCGACGCGTTCCTGGGGTACGTGGTGGGCGAGGTGCGCCGTTGCCGAAGGGATTATTGGGGAATTGAAAAGAACTCATGGAAATACTCTAGTGCTCGGAATTAGGCTCCCGTAGTGTCTGTTGGAAGAGGTTGAACTTCTCAACGGAGCGATTAGTCTCATTATTGAACTTATCCTTAAATTTCGAGGTCCAAAGTACATATCCAATAGCTCCAGAGACCAAGACAACGGGAACAGCCCACCAGATAAGCGCAGCAAAAGCGGTTGAGGCGGCGTGCGTAGTCGGTTGCGGGGTCGCGGCGGCTGCGAAGTGGGCCATCAACCGGTTCATGCGAGCACTTTAACTGCTCAGGTTGAGAATTTCTGCCCCAAAGGCGGGAAGATAGTCGCACGCGGGGTTGTTCTCCTTCCATACTCCTTTTGAGGATCCTCGTTAAAGATCCTCCTAGGGGGATTTGAAGTAGACGGACCTCAGGTCAGAAGGCGGGCATCAGATGAGCGGTTTTGGATTCTTTCCGAACGATGGTTTCTTTAACGCTGGAACCACTGGCGGGGCCGATGCTCCCATGCTCCAACCCGCGGTGATGCGCGATGCCGCCCGCAAATTTCTAGCAACTCACAACGACCTCCCCGTTGGTCGCGAGGATCAACGCAAGGCACAGGAAGCAATCGACATTGCCAATACCTGGATTGAAGAGCGGACCCAATTCCCTGCAACGGTCACCAATGCCGATGTGGCCTGGACTCGTAAGGAGTGGATCGACCAATCTGTAAATGGCTGGCAGAAGCTCGTTGAGCCACTCGCCGAAGGGATGGTCGAAGCGCTGGGCAAGGTCCTGCAAGAGATGGGCCCCGAGGCAAACTTCCTACCGATCATGCGTGGCTTTATGGGGCAGTTGATCGCGACTCAACTCGGCCAATCGATTGGCACTCTGGCAATCTCGTTGACCGGCTCACAAGATGCAGCCATTCCACTCTTTGAAAAATCTGGAGCCCACTTAATTCCACAGAACATCGCACTCTGGGGCGAAGGGTTAGAAATTCCTGAGCAAGAGATTGCTATCTACATCGCACTGCGTGAAGTAGCTGCGCAGCGCCTCTTTGCACATACTCCGTGGCTCACTTCGCATATTCGTGAATTGGTGCAAGGGTACGGCAAAGGAATCACAGTTGATATCGATGCGATTCAGAGCCAAGCCGAGAGTGCAATGAACTCTGGCGAGCTCGATATTAATAACCCCGAATCAATCACGATGGCCATCAACCAAGGGATGTTCCAGCCTGAACAGAGCGCTGCACAAAGCGCTGCCTTAGCGAAACTTGAAATGATCTTTGCGCTCATCGAAGGATGGATCGATCACGTCGCATACCTTGCAGCTGCAGATCGTCTGCCGTCACTCGCTGCGCTGCAAGAGAGTTATCGTCGCTCGCGTATCGAGAGCGCACCAACACAACAGCTCTTTGCGATGTTGCTCGGCCTACAAATCTCACCGCGGCTTGCACGCGAGTGTTCACATTTCTGGAGTGAGATTTACGCAATCAGTGGCGCTGAAAATGGTGGCGTCGCGATCCGTGATCATCGCTGGGAGGATTCGGCACTCTTGCCGACAGCCGCTGATATCGGTGACCCCGCTGCATTCTTGGCAAGTACAACCGTTCCAGATGATCTCTCCGGGTTGATATAACTCTTACCTAAGTAACTTTTAAAGGAGATAAAAAAAGCCAAATCCTCGGCCGCACGATTTGATGTCTGCCTTCCCCTTGCATACATCAAACGGTTATCCGAGGACTTGGTTGGGTGAAACCTATGCCAACTTGCCACTAATTCCAAAAAGAAGCGCCATAATTGCCGTAAGTTTTTGTTGATAAATCTGTGGAGAAGCGGGGGATAACTCTTGGAAGCGGTGGAAAACTTTTTTCAAATATCGCTCTTCGAAGATAGCCTCCCCGCTGTGAGTAATGCAGCAAGCACCAACGATGGCAAGAAGAGTCAGAAATTTCTCCGCAGTAAAACTCTCCCCGATAATCTGCCCGAGTTTCGCGTTATCCGCAGCGCAAGGCGCAAGCGGAGTATCAGCGCGCTCCGCCAAAATGGCGTCATCGAGATTCACATTCCCGATCGCATGAGTCGAAAGGATGAGTTAGCAGTCATCCCCGAGATGATCGAGATCGTGCTACGTCGCGAGGCCAAGAGCCGCTCAAGTGATGAGGTCTTGGCTCTCATGGCGAGTGAGCTCCTTGCGCTCTACCTCCCCGATTTCCACGAGAGGCCCAGTTCCATCGGCTGGCGTAACATGCGCGAGCGCTGGGGCTCTTGCACCACGAGCGATCGCACGATCCGGATCTCTCTTCGCCTCAATGGCGCCCCCTACTATGTCGTCGGCTGCGTGCTCTTTCACGAGCTGATCCATCTGCGGGTACCCGGTCACGGGCGTGATTTCCAGGAGTATCTCGACCGCTACCCCGACAAGGAGCGCGCCGAGTCCTTCCTTGAGGGTTTTGAGGCTGGGCTCTCGGCTGCCCCTGAACTACTGCCTACTCCGTAAGGCGAGCGCGAAATTCGGACATTTCGCCCATCTCGCTCCGCTTTATGCGATCTCTTGGCATAAGCGAGCGTCAAATCGCCCACGCGGCGCTGCACGCGGGTATCGTGTTCTCGTACGCACGCTCGCTCCCGGGAGGCTCCCGAAGCTTTGAGCGTGTGGCGATAGGAGGGTCATCATGGCTGAGGAATACAAAGGCGAGGCCTACTGCGTTAAGTGTAAAGAGAAGCGTGCCTTCGAGGGTCATGTCAAGGTTTCAGAGTCTGGTCGCCGGATGGCACAAGGAATCTGCCCTGTATGTGGCACCAAGGTCAATCGCATCTTGGGCAAGGCTTAACAGAATTAAGCAGGCATAAAACTCGCACGAGATGAAATCACCTTCACCATACGGTGGGGGTGATTTTTTATCCCCAGATACCAGGAGCGCTCGCCCAGGCCGCAGAAAAGAAGACCATCCTTCGCAGATGCAGGCGCTACCGAGAGGCGATTACTTCCCCAGATTAAAGAGTGGGGTGCTCCTCACTCGATTGAGCGATAGATATTTCCTGGGACTCCCTACGCATGGACTCTTGCTGGAGTCGGGGTTACCACTCTTGCTCGCAAGCAACTTTGATGGGTCGCGCAGCGGGCGCGAACTGGCCGGCTATCTGCACTGCTCGGTTGAAGAGGTTGCAGACTTCGTACGCTTGTTAGTGAACGAAGACCTCCTCGAACTCCTAGAGGAGCCACGCAACCTCGCGCACACTGATTTGAGCTCGCAGATCATCGCGATGCGGCGCGATGTCGAGAGCTCCTTGCTATCTCATCGTGCAGAGGTATCAGATGGGGGTCGGGACGAATTGAATAAGCGCGCAGAGGTGTCGATCTTGATCTCGGGCGAAAATCGATTGGGTCGCCACCTGCTTGTAGCGTTGCAAGCCTCTGGTTTTACGATGACGCGGCTGGTGCGTGGATCTACCCTTTCGCCTCGCATCGGTGGGGCTGATATCTGCGGGATAGTCACACGTACCGGAGATATTGGAAAGTTAAGAAGGGATTTCATGAGTGAGCTACTGCGTAACTCTCAGATTGAGAGAGCGCAGAGCGCGCCTAAAAATTCCCCTGATCTGATTATCTCGACCGCCCCGATCGAGTGGGATTACGTACAGCGCTGGATGAGTGAGGGTTCGGTACACCTACATGTCAATCAAATAATCGGCCGCGAGATCGAAGTAGGTCCATTGGTTAAGCCGGGGGTATCTCCGTGCCTGCGCTGCGTGGCGCTCATCAAGCGCGATAATGGCGTCAATGGTCTCAGAGGAGACTACACAAGTGGTCGAGTTGAAGTTTCGAGCGCGACCGCAGCCTTTCTAAGCGGCTTGCTTGCGCTCGCTGTCGGCGAATACATCGCTACCGAGAAAACTCCGTTGCTCGCCAGCTCGCACTGGTACGACCTTCTTCAGCCTCTGCGTCCGCCAGAGGTGCGTCACTGGAACTTCCACCCTGAGTGCGGGTGTCGTTGAGCGCACCTCTTTAACTGGCGAGCGCTGCATCGCTCTCCTCGACGGTGATCACGTACTCGGTCACTGGCGTGGTGTTGAGTCGAGGTCGACCCACCGTGCGCTTTGCAGCGACAATCTCCCCTTCGACAAATAACTCTCCACCCCAGACGCCACAAGGCTCTTCGCGTGAGATCGCACCCTCAAGACAGGCGGTGCGCATGGCACACCCGCCGCAGAGCGACTTCGCCAGTGCTACGCGCGCAGGAGCTTCATCGAAGAAGAGCTCTGGATCTGCGCTGTGACAGGGAAGAGCAATCTCACCGGTCACCGCATCTAATCCGATCCGCTCACCCTCAGCCCAGCCAGGGACCAATAGTTCGCTAAAGAGAACAGCCACTGCCCTCACCTCTTTCCTTTTCTCATCTCGCTTTACGTATCTAGTTTCTCGATCTATCTTCCGAACTTTTCTTGCTTCCACTTTTTGTTTGGATACATTGGTTGGGTAAAAGAAAAAGGACCGCTCATCCGATTGGATGTGCGGTCCCTGGTGGGTCTTCTCGATTTACCGAGTAGAACTCCAGGTCCCGCGCATCCCATAGGCTGCAAAATTCTTGGTTGCCCAGAACTTCACCGCGCTGGCATGT
>CAIWWH010000045.1 GCA_903916385.1 uncultured Actinomycetes bacterium | reverse complement strand
GCCGCTCTGCTCGCCGGAACTTGCGGTGTGAATACGAATCGGCTGTACCCCAGGAAATCTGTAATAAGCAAGTTCCTTAGATGAAACCCTGTCGGCTATCTCCAAACTCAAGCTCGTGCTGGCGTAGATGACAGAGGTAGAAGCCTCGCGCAGAGACACTAGATCGCGAGTATTCCAACTCGGCGCCTGCCTTTCGTAGTGCGACTCATCCACATCATCAAGGAGAATAATCGTGCCCTCTCTTGGAAGAGAGAAGAGAGCAGCGCTTCGCAAACCAAGGAGTATCTTTGGCGAAGGTGTTCGGGCTATTTGAAAATTTAAGTAGCGCTGGGACTTGCTTTGGGTGGACAAGACGTTAACTGTCTTTACTGCCCGAATGGAAAACTCCTGCTCCAAGAGCATTAACTCTCTCTCGTTTGGAAGGAGAATGAGAACCGTTCCAATTCGGAAGCGTTCTAAAGCAATATCTGCGCACAACTCCCAATAAGGCCGTGAGTTCGGCAATTGGATCGCGCAGCGGATCTGCTCCTTCGAGCGTAGAAAATTCTGTAGATCAGCGGGCAGCGCTCTGGGTGCTATTGCAACCTCAGATTGCGTGCTCCTCTGTGCAAGGAATTCACGCTCGCCCATTTTTGAGTAAGGAGGGATGCAACTACGGATAAAGTCCCACGGCTTTGCGCCATACTTGGCAGCCGCTTGCAGAACCAGCAAAACTTCACCGGGAAGTAGATAGGGTTGCGCGGAGAGAACTTTCCGCAGATCCTTGACCTCGCCGGCTTTTGCTGGCGCGTCCAACCTTTCGAGAAGAATCCCTTGTGTTAGCGAGTGTCCAAACTCAACTTCTACGAGAGAACCTACTAGAGCCCTCTGGCTGAGATCCTCTGTAATCGCATAGTCATAAATCTGCTCCAGGTGAACCACTGGATGGTCGACCAAGACACGTGCAAATGGAAGATTCGCCGCGCGTTGCTGCGCCCTCTCGACCCTCTCCTGCTTTAGTCGCAGCGGCTTTACTACCGCCACGGGTCGTTAACCTTTGACTGCCTCTTGCAGGTGGACAGCGCGATCACTCTTCTCCCACGTAAATTCCGGAAGCTCGCGCCCGAAATGACCGTAACTTGCCGTCTTCTGGTAGATAGGACGAAGCAGTTGCAGATCGCGAATTAAGGCCGCTGGTCGCAGGTCAAAGACCTCTTCAATGGCGGCCTCAATTTGCAGCACTGGAATCTTCTCGGTACCAAAACATTCGACAAAGAGCCCGACTGGTTGTGCCTTTCCAATTGCGTAAGCAACTTGGACCTCACAACGTGACGCCAGACCAGCTGCAACAACATTCTTCGCTACCCATCGCATGGCATATGCCGCAGAGCGATCCACCTTCGAAGGATCTTTTCCGGAGAATGCTCCCCCACCGTGACGCGCCATCCCACCATAAGAGTCAACGATGATCTTTCGACCTGTTAACCCAGCATCGCCCATAGGACCACCAGTTACGAAGCGACCCGTGGGATTGATCAGAATGCGAACATTGGAGTGGTCCAGATCGAGGTCATTCAATATAGGTTGAATCACCAAGCGCTCTACATCGGGGGTGAGCTGATGCGCCAGATCAACCTCCTTGGAGTGTTGCGAAGAGATCACGATCGTATTTAGCGAAACCGCGCGATCTCCATCGTATTCAATAGTTACCTGGGTCTTACCATCTGGGCGCAGATAATTCAGTTCACCCGACTTTCTCACCTTAGCCAATTGCATAGAGAGTTGATGTGCAAGGGCAATAGGAAGTGGCATGAGTTCTGGAGTATCTTCGCAGGCATAGCCGAACATCAAGCCTTGATCTCCAGCACCTTGCAGATCTAATGGGTCGATAGAAGATGCCACGCGCTTCTCGATGGCAGAATCCACACCTTGAGCAATATCAGGCGACTGCTGCCCCAAGGAGATTGAGACTCCACAAGAGTTTCCATCAAAACCCTTATCGGATGAGTCGTAACCAATCTCTAAAACGGTTTCACGGACAATTCTCATTACATCTGCATAACCCTTGGTAGTTACCTCGCCAGCAATATGTACTTGGCCAGTAGTGATCAAGGTCTCTACGGCTACTCGACTGGCAGCGTCCTGAGATAAGAGAGAGTCCAATATGGCATCTGAAATTTGATCTGCGATCTTATCTGGATGGCCTTCGGTGACAGATTCCGAGGTAAAAAGGCGTTTAGTCATTGGGTTAACCTAACTTATCGAGGGCTAAATCTAAGAGATTATTGGCAAGTGTCATTTTCTCGACGTTAGAGAGGTGAATCTGGCTACCCGTTCGATCGAGAATTGTCCCGGTAGTTTGCTCTGCACCAAAGATGGCGCCCTCTGAGACATCATTACAGTAGATCAGATCTAGGCCTTTCTCTTCCAGCTTTCTGCGAGCTATCTCAAGGGCATCAGTGAAGGACTCTTCCGTCTGAGCGGCAAATCCAATGATCACTTGTTTCTTCTTGCGAAGAGTGAGCAACTGCGTGATGTCTGGATTCGGCAAGAGTTCGATGGAGTGCAACTGCGCTTTCCCTATCTTCTTGGCACTGGTCACTGCTGGTCTGACATCGGCAATCGCGGCGGCCATGACTAATAGGTCGGCTTCGTCGAAGCTTGCATCGAGCGCGGCAAGCATCTCGGCAGCGCTCGAAACGTGAATGGTATTTACGCCTTCAATATCGGGCAGCGCCGAGTTAGCGGCTACAAGAGTTACATCCGCTCCACGCTTAACGGCCGCCAAGGCAAGGGCATAGCCCTGTTTTCCGCTGGAGTGATTTCCTATATATCTAACGGGATCGATTGCCTCGCGGGTGCCTCCGGCACTTATGAGAACCTTGCGACCCGACAGATCAGAATTGAGAGAGAGGGCATCTCTGAGCCGTTGCAAAATCTCTTCTACCTCTGGATATCTACCTACCCCAACATCACCGCTTGTTAGCTTTCCGGTCCCGGGTTCAACAATTGCGTATCCGCGAGTGCGCAGCGTCGCAACATTGGCCTGAGTCGCAGGATTGAGCCACATCTCAGTATGCATGGCTGGAACAAAAACGACCGGCGAAGTTGTGGCCAAAAGGAGATTGGTGAGTAGATCATCTGCCAACCCTGCCGCCACTTTCGCGATGAGATCTGCGGTCGCAGGAGCAATAACTATTGCGTCAGCTTTTTTAGCGATGGATACGTGAGGGACTTGATGTACCTGATTCCATAAATCGGTGGGAACTTCACGACCACTCAGCGCTTCCCAGGTGGCTGTGCCAACAAAGTTGAGGCTGGCACGGGTTGGAATAACGGTTACAAGCAGTCCAAGATTCTGCATGCGACGGAGAAGTTCACAGGATTTGTAAGCGGAGATGCCCCCACCTACGCCGAGGACGATCTCGCGTCCACCAAGAAACATCTCTAGGAAGCGGTTAAGCGGAGACTTCTGCGCTTGGTACTTCAGCTACTGGCTCAAGGTTCTCAATGGTGAGCAAACCCTGATTGATCTCTCGCAGAGCGATGGAGAGTGGCTTCTCGTGGACATAGGTCTCGACTAGCGGACCAACATACTCGAGGAGGCCTTCGCCGAGCTGTGAATAGTAAGCATTAATCTGACGAGCGCGCTTGGCTGCGTAGAGCACGAGGCTGTACTTGGATCCAGCGGCTACAAGGAGTTCATCGATCGAAGGATGGGTAATTCCATCGGTTAGTTCAGCAGACATGTGTGTCCCTCTATTCGTCAGTTAAGCAGTCGCCAAGGATACCAGTTCAGCGATCAGAGCATCGACCTTCTCATTTACGAGAATCGCATCGAACTCCCGCGCCGCGGCCATCTCCTGCTCTGCAAGTGCCAATCTTGCGGCGCGTCGCTCGGGAGAGTCGGTCCCGCGACCCGCCAGGCGACGGACGAGCTCGTCCCAGGAGGGTGGCGAGATAAAGATGAGCGTCGCCCCAGGCTCGCTCACCCGAACCTGCCTGGCGCCCGCAATCTCGATTTCAAGGATGACGTGCTTTCCGAGGGTGCGCCACTCGTCGACCGGGCTGCGAGGAGTGCCGTATCTATTGCCGGCGAATTCAGCCCATTCTAGAAACTCCCCAGAGTCAATCATCTCTTGGAATTTTTCGTGGCTATAGAAAAAGTAGTCGACGCCATCTCTCTCACTTGGACGAGGTTCGCGGGTCGTAGCGGAGACACTCACCCAAAAGCGTGGATCTCCCCGCAATTGGTTGGTGATGGTGCTCTTTCCAACCCCGCCTGGACCCGAGATCACGATTAAATTCCCGCGCGCAGGATCCACTTTGCCAACACTCAACTCTTTACCCAGCGCTTTGAGCTGCAATTGACCAAGTCCACCTATTCTGCGAGTTGGTGAGATGTTGCGGCGCTCCATGATCAGAGTGGCGCGGGCTTTGCCGACACCCGGGAGCGCTGAGAGTAGGTCTATTACCCGCATCCGACGGACTGCCTCTCGGGGATCGTTAATTGCATCAAAAATTGTCATCTCGCCGAGAGTTATGGAGCGTTTGACCTCCGCGCGTACGCGACGTGATTCTTTCGCCTTCTCGAGTGCTGCCCGACGCTCCTCGAGTGAGAGCGAGGGTGGCGGGGTCCTGGTCACGCGAGGGACTCTAGTATCTCTTCCGCTCGCTCGCCCATCGCGGCAGCTGAATTTTTAAAGTACGACGAGATGGGTCGACCGATCACTAAGAAATTTGCACCTGCCTCAATTGCCTGTTCGGGTGTCATAACCCGACTCTGGTCTCCCAGTTCAGAGTCCATTGGTCTTACACCCGGAGTAATCAACTCGATATGCGGACCAACTGCCTGACGAATTGCTGAAACCTCTAGAGGTGAGCAGACGATTGCTTGCGCGCCACTTGCGACGGCCACCTTCGCCAAGGAGATGGCATACTCGAGCGGCCCCTGCGCGATTCCCATCGACGACAATGCATTTGCATCCAGTGAGGTAAGCACCGTGACGCCCGTGATCGAGATATCTGGTCCGGCCGCAACGGCGGCCCGTACCATGGCATCCCCTCCCGCCGCGTGCACCGTCAAGAAGCGTGGAGCGAGGGCCTTGACTGAAGCCACTGCTCCGGCAACTGTATTAGGAATGTCGTGCAGTTTGAGATCTAAAAATAGTTCGAACTCGTTCTTATCGCGTAGCTCATTTAATCCAGCGATCCCATGCTTCAAGAAGAATACCAAGCCCACTTTGTATATGTCTATGCTCTTGCGTGTAGCGGCGATCCAATTCTGAGCTGTTGAGATCTCGTCGGTATCGAGAGCCAAAATTATCGGTGATGTCATCGCCCCTACTCTCCTTCACTTCTATGAGCATAAGAAATTGCATCAGAAAAATTATTGAATCCTCGTGCGGCGCACAGTTCCTCGAGCTCATTCTTAATTCTGATCGCTGACATTGGATCACCGAAAGTGGCGGTTCCTATCGATATCGCGTTAGCGCCAGCCAAGACCAATTCGAATGCATCTCGACCATTCGTGACTCCCCCCATGCCTACGATGGGAATTTTTGGATACGCGGCCCGCACTTGGTAAATCGCTCGCACTGCCACAGGACGTATCGCAGGGCCAGAGAGCCCTCCGGTTCTCTGAGAGAGTTTGGGAAGCATTAAGTTTGTATCAATAACCATTCCAAGCAAAGTATTAATGAGCGCTAAACCATCGGCTCCCGCATCAATCACACTTCCTGCAATCGCCGCGATATCGGTGACATCTGGCGAAAGCTTGGCGATAATCGGGAGCTCTCCTCCAATATTCCTTCTAGCTGCCGCAATGGCTGCGGCCGCTGTATCGGGGTTGCATGCGAAGACTTGACCACGATTTTCGACATTGGGACAGGAAATATTTACTTCAACTGCGCTGATCCCTGGGACATTGCGCAACTTTCGAGAGAGAATCGCATAGTCATCTACGCTCTCGCCTGCGATGCTGACAATGATTCGAGCTCCTTGATCGCGCAACCACGGAATGTCATTTTCGAGGAAGAGATCTATTCCGGGACCTTGCAATCCAATTGAGTTGAGCATGCCGCTTGGAGTTTCAGCCATGCGAGGAGTAGCGCGCCCACTGCGCGGCTTAATCATGATGGATTTAGTTACGACCGCGCCCAGTT
>CAIWWH010000044.1 GCA_903916385.1 uncultured Actinomycetes bacterium | reverse complement strand
GGAGGAACACCTAAGAATGCCCCTTGTCCTTGTGGATCAGGAAGAAAGTACAAGCGCTGTCACGGCGCCGCTTAACTCAGCCCGTATTTCTAAGTCCTGCTGCGACACCATTGATGGTGAGCAGTAGGGCTCGACGGATGGTTGCATCCGGACTTTCGCCCTTTCGTACTCGCTCCAAGAGCGAAATCTGCAGAAGATGTAGAGGTGCGAGGTAGGCGTCGCGGACACCTAAGGTACGCGCCAAAATTGGTTGATCTCCCAAAATCTCACTCTTCTTTGTCAGAAGCATGATCTCGCTGCGGGTTAGCTCAAACTCCTCTTCGATTGTCGTTAAGAAGTGATGCAAAGCCGGATCCACCAAGCGATCGACATACTTACGTGCCATCACTAAGTCGGTCTTTGCCAAAGTCATCTCCACGTTGGAGATGAAGGTGCGGAAGAAGTGCCAATCTTGCAACATCGCATCCAAGACGGGTGCTGCGCCTGATTCCCGCGCCGCCTTTAAACCAGACCCAACCCCAAACCAACCCGGGACGATCTGTCGGGATTGCGTCCAACCAAAGACCCAAGGAATAGCACGCAGGCTGCTAAGCCCATCTGCTGCATCAGGGCGGCGAGAGGGGCGCGAACCCAAGAAGAGATCCCCCAACTGCTCAACCGGGGTGGATGCATAGAAATACGCTGGAAGATCGGGATGATCGATTAGAGCGCGGTAACGCGCAAAGGCGCTATCGCTGACGAGGTCCATGCAATTGCTCCACTTCGCCAGGTCTTCTGGACTCTGCCGCGGAGCACGGTTCAGGACCGTAGCCTCTAGAGCAGCAGCGAGCGAGAGTTCGACATTCTCGCGGGCTAAGGCCGGCAATGCGTACTTATCGGAGATGACCTCACCTTGTTCTGTCATCTTTACCTGGCCGTCGATCGAACCCCACGGCAGCGCAATCAGAGCGTCGTACGTCGGACCTCCGCCACGACCGACTGAGCCTCCACGACCATGGAAGAGACGGAGCTTCACGCCATGTTTGATAGCAATATCGCGTAACTTGCGCTGCGCCTTGTGGATCTCCCATTGCGAGGTTGCAATTCCAGCATCTTTATTTGAGTCGGAATAGCCGAGCATTACCTCTTGTACATCATGACGACCTCTCACGATCTCGCGATAAGCGGGGTCAGAGAGGAGTAAATCAAGGATGGTATCTGCCGCGCGCAATTCGGCAACCGTCTCAAGGAGCGGTGCAAAACCGACCTTGGAGTGCCCATCTGTGATTAATCCGGCGTAGCTAGCAAGTTCGACCGCAGCTAACACATCGGTGTGAGCCTTGGTCATAGAGATGATGTAAGTCTCGATTACCTCTGGACCGAACTTAGTTATCAACTCATCGATTGCTCTAAATGTATCGACGGTGTTCTGCGCGCGTTCATCGAGTGCAGCAGGGTTTGCTGCCAATTGCGCAAGAGCATGGTGATGAGCATCAGAGTGCTCGCGTACATCCATCGTCGCATGGGTTATTCCAAAACTCGATACAGTTCGAATCACTCGCTCGAGCAAGCCATGGGCGATGAGCTCTCCCTTGTGTGCGAGCAGTGAATCGCGCATCAACATGAGATCCGCAAGGAGTTCTGCAGTATTTTCGTAATCGCGACCCTCCTGATGCTCGGCGCCAGCGGCATGACGACGCTGTGTCAGTATGAGGCGATGGCGAATTGCAGTGGCCTTAAGGCGATAAGGCTCCTCGACATTTAGGCGGAGAAAGCGCGCCTCGATTTCAGGCAACTTCTCTAAATCTTGCGCTACCGATTCCTGAAGTTCCAGCGAAGCGCCCGCTATCCGCGTTGATACCGAGAGGGCTTGGCGCAGTGGATCAAGGGCGGCGAGCATGGCACGGATAAAGTGACCGATCTGAAGCGTGATCGCATCGCGGGTGACTGCGGCGGTGATATTTGGATTTCCATCACGGTCGCCACCAATCCATGTTCCAAAGGAGAGGGGGCGGGCCGTAGGTGAGATCGTGACGCCAAGGCGTGTAAGCTCGCGCGCAAAATCATCCAAGACATCTGGAATCGTCATCGCAAAGAGATCATCGAGGTAGTAAAGCGCGTTCACCGCTTCATCAAGGGGCTCAGGTCGTCCGAGTCGCAGCTCATCCGTCTGCCATAGCAGATCTACAGTTTCTGCCAGGCGACGTTCGCGAACCGCGTTCTTATTGTCATCGAGTAGATCCGCAATAGTCCCGAGCTTGCTCAGAACAGAACGACGGGCGGCCTCCGTGGGGTGCGCAGTAAAGACGGGACGGAGTGAGAATTCATCCATCCACCCCTGTAGATCTTCTTGAGCAAACTCATGCAGAGAGCTCTGAACTTCAAGGATGCGATCTACCGCCCGCGAGATCCATGAGCCACTAGATGCTCGCTCATCTTGCAAGACTCGCGCGCGGTGCACCTGCTCGGCAACATTTGCGAGGTGGAAGTAAGTACTAAAAGCTCGAACTAACTGCACACTATCTTCAACCGAGAGCGTAGCGAGTATCTCCTCGCCGCCTCCTTCACGAACCGCCTTGCGCACAGACTCCACGAGTTCCAAGAGCTCAGCGCCCTCCTGGCGGACCAGAGTCTCACCGAGGAGTTCTCCCAGTTTGCGCACGTCGCTACGCAGCGCCAGATCATCGCGCGCTATGGAACTTTGCGATGAACTCTGTGGATCTGCGACAGGATTGGAATTACTCATACTCGCGTTACCTCCGCGGCCTAATGAAGCCTGGCTGCCCACAGCGGTGGGGGCGATTCAGGGGTAAATCATCGCATCTCCCGCGGGATAGAATTTCCGTAAATTACGACCCCCTTCCATCTGGAAATCGGGGGCTTTTTGCGTGGGGAGGTGGGCATGAGCACGCTGCTGCGCGCCTTCCAGGGCATCGAGATAGAGCAGAGCGCACCTCATCTTGCCGCACCCACCTCCACCACCGGGCTCCTCTTAGCCGCCCGGAGCGAAACCTCACCCCTGATCGTTGTCACCGCCTCTTCTCGGCGGGCCGATGAGTTGAAGGATGAGTTAGAGACCTACCTAGGTGCTGGAAGCGTTGTTGAACTACCCCCTTGGGAGACCTTGCCTCACGAGAAGTTGAGTCCCAAAAGCGATACGGTCGCCACTCGGATCAAGGTCCTCACTCAACTCGACTCTGCGAAGGTGATCGTCACATCTGTACGAGCCCTGATCCAGCCGATCGCTCCGCTTGAGGTGCCATTGCTGATCCTCGAGATCGAAAAAGAGATCGCGATGGATCACCTGATGAGCCATCTCGTGCTTCTCGGATTTACCCGCACCGATCTCGTTGAACGACGCGGAGATTTCGCGGTCCGCGGTGGCATCCTTGATCTCTTCCTTCCAGATCAAGACCACCCAGTCCGTATTGATTTCTTCGGTGATCAGATTGAAGAGCTCGCCTGGTTCACCGTGGCCGATCAGAGAACATTTGAACCCGTCAGCGGCGCTCTCACAATTTATCCCTGCCGTGAAATTCTTCTCACTCCTAGCATCAGAGAGCGAGCGAAATACCTGACCGTCGCATTCCCGGAGGTGGCGGAGCTAACTGCAAAATTGGCAGAGGGAATCTATGTTGATGGAATGGAGTCTCTGCAGGGTCTGCTCCGCAGCGACTTAACCTCTTTGGTCGATTTGCTTCCTGCCAATTTCCAGATTGTGCTCATCGATGAGCCGCGCATTAACTCGCGCGCCCTAGATCTGGTAGCAACTAACAAGGAGTTCTTAGATGCGGCCTGGTCTAATGCGGCGCAGGGTGCGCTCGCGCCGATCAACCTCACGGCGGAACTTGCTGGGGGCGGTTACTTCACCCTCGAACAATTACGAGAGCGCGCCAATCACTGGAGTTCGATAGATCCTTACTCGGCAGATTTTGAGGAGGGCGTAGAGGTCTTGCCTCTTCAGGCGATACCCGAATATCGGGGTGATAGTGAAGGGCTTATTGCAGATCTACAGGAGTGGCTCACCGAGAAGTACCTTTTAATCTTCACTGCAGCTGGAGCAGGAATTGTGGAGCGTTATGCGAAACTCTTTCAACAATCCGGGCTACCCGTTCGACTACTCAAGAATATTTCTTCCGGTTTAACGCGAGATGCAATTTACGTAATCGCAACTCCCATCGAACATGGCTTTATCTCTCACGAGTTTAAGAGCGCTCTGATCACTGAAAAAGATATTACGGGTGTACGGAGTTCTAATAAGGATCAGGCCCGAATGCCTTCCCGACGCAAGAAGGCGATTGATCCTCTTGAACTCAAACCTGGTGACTACGTTGTCCATGAGCAACATGGAGTTGGTCGCTATGTCGAACTGGTGGCGCGCACAGTTTCCGGCATCTCTCGCGAGTATTTGGTTATTGAGTATGCAGCATCGAAGCGGGGCCAGCCGGGCGATCGACTCTTTGTTCCGACAGATACTCTGGAGCAGGTAACAAAGTACGTGGGCGGTGAGGCTCCTACGATGCACCGCATCGGTGGGGCGGATTGGCAGAACACCAAGCGCAAAGCCCGCAAGGCTGTTAAGCAGATTGCTGCAGAGCTGATCCAACTCTATGCGGCGCGTATGAGCGCCCCGGGTTTCGCCTTCTCGCCAGATACCTCATGGCAACGCGAGTTGGAGGCGGCCTTTCCTTTCGTTGAGACCAACGATCAGCTCTCGACAATCGAAGAGGTTAAGCGTGACATGGAGCGCAGTCACCCGATGGATCGCATCATCTGTGGCGATGTGGGGTATGGAAAGACCGAGATTGCAATTCGCGCTGCATTTAAGGCGGTACAGGATGCTAAGCAGGTTGCAGTATTAGTTCCGACCACCCTCTTGGTGCAACAGCACTTTAAGACTTTCTCAGAGCGCTACGCCGGATTTCCTGTGCGAATCGCCGGCCTTTCCCGCTTTAACACCGCGAAGGAATCAAAAGAGATCTTGGATGGTTTGGCCAGCGGAAGCATCGATATCGTCATCGGTACGCATCGCTTGCTCTCTAAAGATGTGGTATTTCGTGATCTTGGTTTAGTGATTGTCGATGAGGAGCAGCGCTTTGGTGTGGAGCATAAGGAAGAGTTAAAGAAAGCGCGCACCAATATCGACGTACTCTCAATGTCTGCCACGCCCATTCCGCGCACCCTCGAAATGGCTATTACCGGAATTCGCGAGATGTCCAACATCACGACGCCTCCGGAAGAGCGCCACCCCGTTCTAACCTATGTGGGTCCCTACGACGAGAAGCAGGTGACCGCTGCCTTGCACCGCGAACTACTGCGCGATGGCCAAATCTTCTTTCTTCACAATAGAGTCGAGAGTATTGATCGTGTTGCGCTTCGTCTTAAAGAGTTGGTTCCTGAGGCCCGCGTTCGCGTCGCACACGGTCAAATGAGTGAACGCGAACTCGAAGAGGTGATCTTGGGTTTCTGGGAGCGTCAATTCGATATTTTGGTCTGCACCACAATTATTGAAAGTGGTATCGATATACCTAATGCCAACACTCTCATCGTTGATCGCGCCGACGCATTCGGTCTCTCGCAACTTCATCAATTGCGCGGCCGTGTAGGTCGTGGGCGTGAGCGGGCTTACTCCTACTTTCTCTACTCTCCCGACAAGCCCCTGACAGAAGTCGCTCATGACCGTCTGACAACGATTGCGACCAATACCGATCTCGGCTCTGGAATGCAGGTCGCCTTGAAGGATCTAGAGATTCGCGGCGCAGGAAATATGCTCGGTGGCGAACAATCTGGGCACATCGCTGAGGTCGGTTTCGATCTCTATATGCGAATGGTGGGCGAGGCCGTCGAAGACTTTAAGACCGGCTATGTCGATGTGAATCCCCGTATCAAAGAGTGCAAGGTCGAACTTCCCATCACAGCACACCTGCCCGTGGAATACGTTCCTTCAGAGCGGCTCCGCCTGGATCTCTACCGCCGGATGGCCGATTGTGCCGATGACGCGGGGCTGAACTCCATCGTCGATGAACTTAAGGACCGTTTTGGGGAACTCCCTGAGCCAGCGCTGAGCCTGATCGAGGTGGCCCGAGTCCGGACCCTAGCCAAGGCAAAGAACCTCACCGAGGTGGTCTGGCAAGGCAAGCACCTAAAGATCGCCCCCATTACCCTGCCGGAGTCCGCCGAGCTAAGAATCGCGCGTCTCTACCCGGGCTCCCTCGTAAAGCAGGCTACCAAGAGCCTCTTGGTGGCCCGCAGCGCAGCCCCAAATTGGCTAGAAAATGGTTCCGTAAGCGATACTTCTGTCCTGTCTTGGACTATGGAAGTCCTACATAATCTTTAGGGAGTTCCGAGTGAAGAAGATAATAGCTGGAGTGGTGGGCGCCTTGGTTGTTGTTGGTGCCGGTGTCGGGCTTTGGCTACTCCTCGATTCGGCCTCCCCGGCCGCAACTGTAGGCAAGACCAAGATTACGGCCTCCCAAGTGACTGGTAGCGTCAATGCGGTTCTTGCCGAGCGCAAGACAGTCTCGACGAGCGGAATGCAGCTCGGTACTGGTGCCGACTTGGCAGCTCAAGAGTTGGATCTCTACATTATCTCGGCGCTCTACGCAGATACCGCTGCCGGAAATAATATTTCAGTAACCCAGGCACAAGTTGATGCTGAAGCGGCAAGCATCTTGAAGCAAGCTGGCAGCGCCTCTGCGCTAAAGTCATTTGAAGTTTCGCGTGAAATTGCAACCAAGGACTTCCCACTCTTTGTGAAGACTTACCTCCTGAACCAAGAACTCAACACTCTAGTTATCAAGAAGGGAACAACCGCTGCTAACGCTCCAAGCGCGGTTGGACTACTTGTAACAGCTCAGGGGACGAAAGAGGGCGTCAAGGTCTCTAAGAAATATGGAACATGGGACTCAACCAATCTTGCCGTTGTCGCCCCAGGAGCGGCTACGCCAACTCCTACACCAAGCAACTAATTTAGGAACTGCGTAAGAGCATGACCTCAGAGTTGATTCGTCTCCATGAGGTCATGCATCGTCTGCGCTCGCCGGGTGGATGTCCGTGGGATGCAGAGCAGACTCACGAATCTCTCCTCAAGTATCTCTTGGAAGAGTCTTACGAATTCTCCGAAGCTGTTGATGAAAAAGATCGCACGGCGATGCGAGAAGAGCTTGGTGATGTACTCCTTCAGGTCTACTTTCACGCCGCTATCGCCGCGGAGGATCCTGAAGACCCCTTTACTATCGAAGATGTTGCTGGTGGCATCGCAGATAAGTTGATTCGTCGCCACCCTCATGTATTCACCGACTCTGAAGTGACCTTTGATGATGTCCTAGAAAATTGGGAGAAGCAGAAGCAAGAGGAGAAGGGTCGGACCTCAGCCATTGAAGGCGTCCCGCTGGCCCAGCCCGCAATGGCACTCGCTGCCAAGATGGTCTATCGGGCAGATAAATATGGATATTCACTTCCCGTTGCCCATCCCGTCACGCTGCCCAGCGATACTGATGAGGCTAAATTGGGCGAAATCTTGCTGGGAGTGATCGACCAGGCACAGCAGCTCGGGATCGATCCAGAAATAGCGCTGCGCACCGCAACTAAGAGTTATATCTCAAGGATTCAAGAGCATGAGGGGCAAGCGGGAGCGTAACGAGCCGGCGGACTCGACTCGCTAGAATTACCACCATAACAACTATAAGGAGAACCCTGTGGCACTAATCGATGCAGTACACGCTCGCGAAATTCTTGATTCTCGTGGAAATCCAACTGTTGAGGTAGAAGTACTTCTCGAAGATGGAACTAGCGCTCGCGCAGCAGTTCCAAGCGGAGCATCAACAGGTGCTTTCGAGGCGGCCGAGCTCCGCGATGGTGGAAAGCGTTACGGCGGCAAGGGTGTCGAAAAGGCCGTTAACTTTGTTAATGATGAAATTGCTCCTGCAGTTATTGGGTATGACGCACAAGATCAGCGCTTTGTTGATGGTGAAATGCTCGCTCTTGATGGAACAAAGAACAAGTCCCGTCTAGGTGCAAACGCAATCCTAGGAGTCTCTCTGGCTACGGCGCGCGCTGCTGCCGAGAGCGCAGATCTCTCTTTCTTCCGCTATATCGGTGGCCCAACAGCACATACGCTTCCTGTTCCTATGATGAACATTCTCAACGGCGGCGCACATGCTGATACCAACGTTGATGTTCAGGAGTTCATGGTCGCACCTATTGGCGCCGAGTCCTTCAGAGAGTCGCTCCGTTGGGGCGCTGAGATTTATCATGCACTCAAGGCAGTTCTTAAGAAGCGTGGATTGGTGACCAGCGTTGGCGACGAGGGTGGCTTCGCTCCCAATCTTGATAGCAACCGCGCCGCCTTGGATCTCATTTTAGAGGCGATTGAATCTGCCGGCTTTAAGCCAGGAACTGATATCGCGCTTGCAATGGATGTAGCTGCGACTGAGTTCTTCAAAGATGGTTCATATTCCTTTGAGGGAAAGCAGAAGAGCAGTGATGAGATGATCGCCTACTACGCTGATCTCGTTGCTTCTTATCCAATCGTCTCTATCGAAGATCCACTCGATGAAGATGACTGGGCTGGTTGGTCGAAGATGACTGCAGAACTCGGCAATAAGATCCAGATTGTTGGAGATGATCTCTTCGTAACTAACCCAGAGCGATTGGCTCGCGGCATCAAGGAGAACGCTGCGAATGCTCTGCTCGTCAAGGTGAATCAGATCGGAACTCTGACCGAGACACTTGATGCAGTCTCACTTGCACACCGCAACTCTTACCGCACGATGATGTCCCACCGCTCTGGCGAGACTGAAGACACCACGATCGCAGATCTGGCCGTTGCTCTTGAGTGTGGTCAAATCAAGACGGGTGCGCCGGCTCGTACAGAGCGAGTCGCAAAGTACAACCAACTCCTTCGCATTGAAGAAGAACTTGATGAGTCGGCCCTTTATGCGGGACGCGGGGCCTTCCCACGTTTTAATGGTTAATTCTTAAAGTTCAATGTTTAAGAGCATTTCGGGGCGGAGCTTAGCCTTCGCCACGGTGCTCTTGATCCTTGCAATTACTTTAGCTCCACCGCTTCACAGTTACTTCACGCAACGTGCGCAGATCAATGCTTACAGCGTGCAGTTGGCGGCATCGCAAGCGACGCTGCAGGAGGCGGAGAAAGAATTAACGCAGTGGAGCGACCCAACTTACGTTGCATCGCAGGCTCGCATTCGCCTGCATTATGTCTTTCCGGGGGAGCGCGAATACGTGGTCTTAACAAATAGCAATCCGAGTGCGGCGCAGAGCGTACCTGTCGCTCCCATTGAGGGAGTTGCCCCAGGAACTGTGCCTTGGTACTCCCGGCTTGTGACCACCATTACGAGCGCAGGTCAATCCAAATGAGTGAAAAACCCACGCAGGCAGATCTGGACTCCATCGCACTTCAACTGGGGCGAACTCCTCGTGACGTCCATGCAATCGCGCATCGTTGCCCCTGCGGAAAACCTGATGTGGTTGAAACTCCACCTCGCCTCTCGGATGGGACTCCCTTTCCCACTTTTTACTACGCAACCTGCCCACGCCTCACCGGGGCCATCTCTACGCTTGAAAGTTCAGGGATGATGGCGCAGATGCAGGCGCGACTTGAGGTAGATCTAGTTTTAGCGGGGGAGTATCACGCCGCTCACGATGACTATCAGGCGGCGCGCGCCGCCCTCGGAATGGTTGTCTCGGAGGTCGAAGGAATTAGCGCAGGTGGCATGCCAGATCGCGTGAAATGTCTGCACTCTCTTATCGCGCACTCACTCGGAGCAGGACTGGGCGTCAATCCATTAGGTGATGAAGCGCTGGCTGCCCTTCCCGAGTGGTGGAAGGCCAACCCATGCGAGTAGCTGCCATTGATTGTGGAACAAATTCCTTGCGCCTGCTCATCGCAGATATTGATGGGCAAAATTTTCGCGAGATCTATCGCGATATGAGGGTCGTCCGTCTAGGTCAGGGGGTCGATAAAAACAAAGCCTTTGCTCCTGAGGCGATAGAGCGAACACTTCTTGCCACGGCGGATTATGCAGATGTGCTGCGTGCGAAGGGTGTCGAAAGAGTCCGCTTCTGCGCCACCAGCGCCACTCGTGATGCCACTAATCGTGATCTCTTTATAAATGGCGTCAAGGATATTCTGGGAATTCTTCCAGATGTGATTCCTGGTAGCGAAGAGGCGGCGCTCTCCTTCACGGGCGCAACCAAGGAGTTGGGTCAGGAGTTGGCTCCCTTCTTGGTCGTGGATATTGGTGGTGGATCCACAGAGTTTGTTCTTGGATCCACGCAAGTTGTAGCTGCTCGTTCGGTGAACATTGGATGCGTTCGCATGTCCGAGCGTCATCTGACCTCGCAACCACCTACTGCCGCTCAGCTAGCTGGCGCAGTCTTAGATATTGATGCGGCTATTGCCGATGCGGGCTCTCACGTCGATTTCAAATCCGCAGAGAGTTTGATAGCGGTTGCAGGAACTGCGACCACCGTTGCGGCAGCAGCGCTGGGGCTCACCGAATACGACCGCTATGCAATTCACTTATCGCGGATTTCGGCTAAAAAAGTGCACGAAGTCGCAGAAATGTTCGCTGCCATGAACCGTGAAGAGATTGCCGCCCTTGGATATATGCACCCCGGTCGGGTCGATGTGATTACATCGGGCTCGTTGGTCCTTTCGCGAGTCATGGAACTAACGGGTGCAAAGGAGTTCATCGCCTCGGAGTCAGATATCCTCGATGGAATCGCCTGGGGCCTTGCCACGCTATAAGTCGATCGCGGCTCTCGACAAAGCGATCACCACCTGTCGCTTATGTCCGCGTCTCGTTGAGTGGCGGGAAGAAGTAGCAATCACCAAGCGGGCCGCCTACTCTGATCACGATTACTGGGGAAAGCCCGTTACTGGATTTGGTGCTGCCAAGGCAGAGATCATTATCGTCGGCTTGGCACCTGGTGCTCACGGCGCTAATCGAACTGGTCGCATATTTACAGGTGATAGCTCTGGGGACTTTCTCTTCCCTTCTTTATATCGCAGCGGTTTAGCGAAGTTACCTATCAGCGACTCCAGAGACGATGGACAAGAGCTCATTCGCACTCGCATCCTATGTGCGGTGCGCTGCGCCCCACCCGGCAACAAGCCCACAAATGAAGAGAAGGCAACGTGCGCTCCATTTATGGCCAACGAGATTGAACTCTTACTTCCAACGGCGAAGGTCTTTGTAGCTCTAGGTAACTTCGCGTGGACGGGTTTGATCGCACAGTTGTTAAGTATGAGCTTTGAAATTCCGACACCACGACCAAAGTTTGGACATGGGGCGGTATTTAAGACTCGATCAGCCTCGGGTCAAGAATTAAAAGTGATCGGCAGTTATCACCCGAGCCAGCAGAATACTTTTACTAAGAAATTAACTCCGGCGATGCTGGATGGCATTTTCAATATGGCGAACCAGGCCTAGCCAGATCGCGACTGAGTTACCGATAAAGAGCGCAAAACAGAGCGTTCCAATTCCAACGCGTCCGCCCGCAGCCCATCCCACCGTGAAAACAATGATTTCTAGGAAGAGGCGCACTCTTCCCACGCGGATTCCGGTCACGCGATGTAGCCCCGTCATCAAACCATCGCGCGGGCCAGGCCCAAGACCACAGGTGATGTAGAAGGCGGAGCCACAACCAATCAGAGCGATGCCGCCAAAGACATATGCGAATCGAATCCAAAGCGTGTGGTGCTCGATCGGGAAGAGATCTGTTCCA
This sequence comes from uncultured Actinomycetes bacterium, assembly GCA_903916385.1. Classification (GTDB taxonomy): domain Bacteria; phylum Actinomycetota; class Actinomycetes; order Nanopelagicales; family Nanopelagicaceae; genus PALSA-747. The sequence goes on along the minus strand of CAIWWH010000044.1, from coordinate 7,700 downwards.
ATCTGCAAGGCGGTTGAGATGACAACAATATTTGCCAGAGTCCCAAAGCCGGGACGTTGTTTTAATGGAATCCAACCCAAGAGGACAACGATGCTGATGAAGAATGTCGACCACCCCAATGAGAGAGGAGTATGTCGGCTGAGCCCTTGTGAGAGGACAGTCCAAGGAGAGTTACCCAAAGTGGATTGAATGAGTAATGCTTCACCGAAGCCGAAGATGGTTAGACCAAAAGCAAGTATGAGCAATCGCACCGGTGTGAGCGACCACCTGGATGGTGCGGTCCAACTGGTATGTGGAATCGTACGGTGCGGTCTTAGTAGATTCTTGATATCCACTAAGCGGAGACCAAATCTGCGCACATTGCTCGAAAGGCCTTTGTATGTGCTTCGATATCGGCCCGGGTGGTTGCGGGTGAAACCAGCGCCATATTGTGAAATGGGGTGATCAAGAATCCATCGTTGAGCAAACGTAGGTGAACGTACTGCTCGAGCTCAAAGTCACCCGCATCTGATGCTTCCTTGCCTGTCTTCGGAGCAGTTGATTGAAAAAGGTACTCACCGCGTGCACCTAAACGAGAGCAGTGCCATGGAAGGCCAAATTCTGCAATCGCAGCATCGACTCCATCGCACCAAAGTTGGCCGAGCTCCACCATATGAGCAAAGGCGGCATCTGTAAGAACTTCGGTTAGCGTTGCACGCATCGCTGCCAGGCTGAGCGCGTTGCCTGCCAAAGTACTTCCGATTCCACCAGTATCAATCAGTTCGCGCTCTACCTTCGCCTTGATGCGGGCGGCAATTTCGCTGGTCATGCCGAATGTGCCGGTCGGAATTCCACCAGCAATTGCCTTTCCGATGGTGAGTACGTCGGGCTTGAGTCCGTGCAGCGCTGTCATTCCCCCGGGGCCAACAGAGATTGTGTGGGTTTCATCAATGATCCAGACCGCGCCGTACTTCTTTGCGAGTTCACCAACCGCTTCGAGATACCCCTCATCAGGAAGTACGATCCCGATATTGGTCATTGATGGCTCCATCAAGATAGCCGCTACATCACCGTGTGCGAGAGCCGCCTCCATCGCTGCTAGATTGTTAAATTCGACAACCCGAGTAGTTTCAGAGAGATCTACGGGAGCTCCAAGATTTCCTGGTCGCTTCACGGTATTCCCAGAGCCATCCAAGGTTGCAAAGGTCTCATCCACTGAGCCGTGATAGCACTTATCAATCACAATCACCTTAGAGCGCTCTGTGATTAACCGTGAGTAGCGAATCACATGGCGATTAGCATCAGTTGCCGTAACGGTGAATTGCCAAAGGGGTAAACCGAAGCGACGGGAAAGTTCGGATGCCACGATGACGGCATCCTCGGTTGGCAGCATCGCGGTAAGACCACGCTTGAGTTGGGCGTTAATGGCGGCGACCGTTGGTGCAGGTGAATGTCCGGTCATCGAACCAGTATCGCCGAGGCAGAGATCTATATATTCCAAACCGTCGACATCCGTAAAGCGTGCCCCCTGTGCGCTATCGACAAAGATCGGGTAGGCGCCTGGCCACTTAGCCATCCATGACATTGGGACTCCACCAGGCATTACCTTTTTCGCCTCTGCAAATAGCGCTCCGCTCTTGGGATGGAGTCGTAAGAAGCGTTCATCTTCATCTGCGATAAGTTTCTTGAGATGCGCTCTATCAATATCAGGCATGCGGAGAATTCTAGGGGCTGCTGATGTAGGCTCATTCTCAATAATTAAACGCCATGCAACGAACATCGCGGTAGTTGCACGCCCCCAGCGCCCTATGTTCGGCGTCATTGGAGTCGCGCCTGAAAGTGGTTCTATCGGCACTTTTGCAGCGGCTCGCCACGGCGGAAACCTTGACGATAATGAGAATCGCATTGGAGCGACAATCCACCTCCCCGTTTTTCAACCTGGTGGGATGCTCGCAATAGGCGATATGCACGCTTCGATGGGAGATGGAGAGATCTCAGGGACGGGTGTGGAGATCGGTGGCACCGCGACGATCAAAGTGGATTTGATCAAGGGTAAATCTGGCGGCTGGCCGATCACCGAATCAAAGGATTATTGGATTACCCACGGGACAAGCGTCGATAGCATCGATGAAGCTCTCCAGAACGCGTGTGAAGAGGCCGCCCGCTTGTTAGTCGATGAGTGGGGATTCAGGATTGAAGATGCCTTTGTCTTCCTCTCGGTGACCAGTGATCTAGGTATCGCCCAGTACTGCCATCCATCTCCGGGCAGCGTTATCGCCAAGATGAGGGTCCCGAAGTTGCAGGCCACTCCTGGATCCTTCCGTATCTAACGCCGCAGCAGATTTAGCAAACGAGGAAGAGCTGACGAAGGTCTAGCCTTACTCATATGACCATAGAACTGCTGGCTTGGCTCATTGTTGCGGGCCTTGCAGGCCCGCTTCTGCGGATCCCCAAGAGGTGGGGGGTTCCAGTGGCCGTCGGAGAACTCTTAGTGGGAACTCTCTTTGGCGCCAGCGGCTTGAAGAAGATTCCCTACCAAGACCCGACGCTGAAACTTCTGGCTACCGTTGGCTTCGCACTGCTGATGTTTGCGGTGGGCAGTCACATTAATTACCGCTCCATAACTAAGAAATCTTTTGAGAAGGCATTCTGGATTCTTCTCGCTAATTTCGTTCTCTCTATTCTCGTAGGATCCACGATTGACCAACTCGTGCACTTCTCAAATTGGAAGTTGCTGGCAATCCTCTCCTTCTCGAGTTCGGCGGCGTTCGTAATTCCACTCGTTGACCGGCTGAATCCTTCTGAGTCAGTTAGCATCTTGATTACGCAGGTGACTTTGGCAGATGCCATTGCCTTCCTCGCACTTCCATTTGTAACTCAACGCAGCGGAAGATTGCAGGCAACCGAGGGAGCGCTATTGGTGCTCGTGGCTGCAACCTTGATCTACTTTGCTTTGAAATTAGCCAAGAGCAAGGGATGGCTATCACGCACGCACGATCTATCGAAAGAAGATCACCTCGGGCTAGAGCTGCGAATTAGTCTTGCACTGCTTCTCTTGGTAGCGGCGCTCGCTCTGCACTTCCACGCCTCGGTGATGATCGCCGGATTTAGCTTAGGTGTTGCAATCGCCAGCGTTGGAGTGCCGCGCAGACTAGCGCGCCAATTATTTGGGGTAAGTGAAGGTTTCTTTGCTCCGCTCTACTTCGTCTGGTTAGGCGCCTCAATAGATATTCGGCAGACCTTTCACTCCCGCGATGCGCTGTGGCTCGCTCTCTTGTTATGTGTAGGAGCGCTCGTTGCACATGCCCCCAGCGCCTTCTTTGACCAACCCAAGAAATTTGTGTTGCTCTCTAGTGCACAACTAGGCATACCAGCGGCGGCTGTCACATTGGGTACCGCAAATGGCGTCCTAACTCAAGCACAATCTGGTGCGATCATGATGAGTGCGCTCGTAACAATTATCTTCACAATCTAGAAAAAGATGGCGTGGGGGGTGCTAATTTTTCCAATGACTCTGCCTCTTAAGAATCGAAAATTCGACTACCTTTTCGTTGTCTTCTTCTCGTGGGCCTTTATTACCTGCATTATTAGCGATGCTATACCCACGCTCGGGGTGGTCGAATCTCCGCACAGCTCGAACCTACTTGCGCGGTTGAATTACTCATATGCGAGCGTCAATGATCCGCTCTTCTTGCATCCGCCTATCTGGATGCGCTTTGTGACGGGTCTATCGGCCTTTGTATACGCCCCGTTTTACTTGGTACTGGTGTATGCGCTACTCAAAGGAAAAGAGTGGATTCAACTCTATTCGGTGATCTACGGAACTTTGATCTCGGGAATCACCGGAGTCGTTGTCTTCGGCGTGGAGTTCTTCGGCGAGCCGCAGTGGAGAACACCGCATCCCTTTGTATTTCTTTGCTACAACGCCCCGTATGTACTCATTCCGATCTTGCTCATAGTTCGGATGAGAAAACCGCTACCGTTCCGGCGCGCTTTTTAGCGTTACGAGACGATATAAATATCTCCCTGAACTTCTGCGACCTTAAATGTCTGTAATGGAGCGTTGGCGGGACCGTTGACCACAGCCCCGCTCTTGGCATCAAAAACAGAACCATGGCACGGACATGCCAACTGCTTGCCGGATTGACCGACAGTGCAACCTTGATGCGTGCAGATGGACGAGTGAGCAGTCACAACTCCGTTGGAGAGGAAGAGCGCAACACCAACCGTAGCCCCTGCAAGTTCTTAGCCATAAGAACCTTTGAAACGCCCTCTTTTAAATCTGAGATTTTTGCGACGAGGAAGCCCGAGACCTTATCTGGGGTTGTCGTCGGCGTGGGTGAGGAACTTGTAGCCGGTGGGGTCGGTGAAGGGTGAACGACGATAGGGGGTTTTGCAGGGGAGAGAATCTGCCACGCTAGCTTCCCATTGTTCTTCACGCAGAGGTAGTTTTTTCCGTTAAAAATAATCTTCTGACCCGCGCGTGAACAAACCGCTGTAGGTCCTAGCGCAAAAGCCTTTAACGGAATGAGGGTGAGGAGGGTGCTTGCTCCTGCTCCGATGAGAAGGTTGCGTCGGGGTACGTTGATCTCAGCCATGACGTGATTTTATGGTCTCAGGGCAAGCGCGGCTATTTGGAATTCCTCTTAAATAGAGTGAATAACTGAAGTATTTATGACGCAACTTCGCCTAGTAGACTCGCCACTTCGCGATTGCACGATCGCCCCGATAGCCCAATGGCAGAGGCAGAGGACTTAAAATCCTCCAAGTGTGGGTTCGACCCCCACTCGGGGCACTTATCAAGTGCATCAGAGAACTAAATCTGAGCGTAAATTTCCTTATGTAGTTTTATCTTTAAGGTATTTTGCCATTGATCACTGACATTTACTAGTGCTGTTTTAAGCACCTTTAGTCACCTAATGAGTACAAAAAGAATACAAAAAATGACCCTCCCAGGGTTAAGTCAGTTTGGTTAAGTTCGTACACCAGGGCTCACAGATGGGTAAGGGTTTATTTAGTTAGGCAGTAGCCGAAGCTATCCAAGCATTAATGCTCAGCTGAAAGTTTCCGGACCGAAACCTTTAGAGCGGTAAATAAGCAAAGATCTTCAAGCTCTCAGTTTCATGCGGGTTTGACTCGTATTTTGGGAATCTGGAATGAGGCCCAATTTTTGCAATCGAGCATTTATCCCGCCCGGCGCCCTCTCGTGAGCATTGCATATGGAATCAAAATCTTGAGAGCGAGCGAACTCTCCTATAAGACTTTGATCTTCACTCTCGGACCATGAGAGCCAGGCTCGTGGATATTTATTCTTAATCTTGCCCATTCTCTCTTGGTGGGATTCAGCTGTCGCTTTAACTTTTTCTTCGGCTGGCCACTGAACATAGTCGACGTTGTTAGTGGGCCAGTCGCCCAGAATCTCACCATCATCGTTCAAAAATATTGTCCTAGTTCCATCGACCCGCGCCCAGGTCGCAGGAATCACAAGGGGATCAGTTTCAGATGTATTTAGCCAAACTTTAACGCTGTCATTGTTTCTATCGCGCAGGTGTCCATACTTAGCCTTCGCCCGTGTCTCAACTTTTTTGCTCCATTTTTTTGAAGCGACAGAATCAGGATTTACTAAATCGCCTACAAGTAGCATTGAATTGAGTATTGGGTTACCAACCTGGCTCAGAGCTCTTTTTTGAATTTGGCGCACTCTTTCACGGGAGATGTTTAGGTGCTCACCTATTTCGCTAAGGGTCTGGGCTCTATCCACTCCGATTCCCAATCGCATTTCAAGCACTTGGCGCTCGCGGCCATTTAGATTACTCGCAATTGCATTCAGCAAATCGTTTGATATCGCTTCCATAAATTCAACTCCTAACCGATTAACCGTCTACCTTTAATAATAACAACCAAAGATTGGTGAACTCCCCCAACGGCTGCGATAAAACGAGTTTTCAATCTAACTCGATCTGACGTGTTGTTACCGGAGAGAGATATCGCTTTACGCAGATGACCCGCCAACAAGTTCGCATTTGCAGTGATCTTGACGCCACGCTCAACCACATAGCCATTACGGGACTTACCAACATCAAATGGATCAATTTTGTTAATATCTAAGTTAAGTACCTTTGCTACATCCGTCATCTCGTCTCTTGCAGATTCGATAGCACTGACGCTGGACTTTGTACGCTCCGACATTTCCCTTTCAATGACAGCGTAGCTTCGCCTGGCGTTCCCAGAGAGGGTTATCTTCTTTATAGATGGAGAAGCGGTTTCAACCAAATATTTGCTGCCGGTTTGTCCAGGTAGGTTCATCATGCCACGAACCCATAAGACCCATCGATGTGCGGGCACTTCGTGAACAATTCCTTGAACGGGTTCAAGGACAAGTTTACGATCGGTTTCAAGCATGTCTTTAGGGGGATTAAACATGAATGCAATATCAACATCACCAATTCTGGCAATCGCAACCAACTCATCTACATTTGGAATCTGGTGCCTTGCTTGGAGCTCATTAAACCTTCCTTCATCGATTCCCGTGTCAGATGCAAATTGCTCCTTGCTTATTTTCGAAGGCGGTAATAAGTCGTCTTCCTCTGGAAAGTAGGAAAGCGGACCAAGTTCATCGCGAACCAAAGGCGTAACGTCATGAATGAATTGCACTCGCTTCTGGGCGCTCATGGATCTAAGCGTAGGTCTATTGATTCCGGAAGCCATATCCAATTCCCTAAGTTTGTTCCACCAGTATTCATCAATGAGCCGTTGCCTAATCTGCAACATATTCCACCAGACGATTTTTCCTACAAGTGAATCTTGTTTTCTGCTTCTTGTATTTCCTTGCGTCATCGCTGGTACCACCATCGATCAGGGCATCGGAGCCGACTTTGAATCTTCTGACGTGTTCTTATCTATAGAGGGGCAAATTGCCTACTCAAGAATAAGGACGGAGTTAATAATGCAACCTAAGTTGCTCACAGTAAAGCAGTTTGGTGATCAGACTGGAGTCAGCGAGACCACGATCTACCGTAAAACGCTCAGGGGAGACATCCCATCGGTACGTATCGGCCGTGGGGTTCGTATTCCAAGTTGGTACTTGGATCGTCTAGCGGGGGAGCCTGGGCAATTGCCAGGCTTTCTAGCCGATGGAAATGGAGGTGCCCTCTAATGTTTCAGGGGACACCTAAGTATGTAGGCGAATTCTTGGACGCAGTCCTAGGCGAGCGCACAGGTTTCGTCTCGATCGGAAGCACTGCGCAATCCAGTTTGGGCACCTGTTCTTATCGCTTCTTTAGCGCCGATGACACTGAAGCAATCAGCGCACATATCAACTCACTTCCCAAGGATTCTCAAGTTCTCTTCGGGCTTGGGCGTCTAGAGAGCATTCCAACGGAGGGACGTGGCAAATCTGAAGATGTCTATGCCTTCTCTGCGCTCGCAATGGATATCGACCTTCATTCAGAAAAGAAGGAGCATCAAAATCTACCGAGGACACTTGACGAGGCTGTGGAGTTAATTCGCAGCTTCACACTTCCACCATCGATTGTGGTGAAATCTGGAACTGGCTGTCACGCCTACTGGTTACTCCAGGAGGATGTAGTGATTACTAATCTAGATGAACGAGAAGCGGCAAAGACACTTGTTGCCAACTTCCATCAAGGGGTGAATCAATTCTTTGCACCAACAGAATTTGATCACACTCAAGATATTGCTCGAGTCATGCGAGTTCCCGG
>CAIWWH010000043.1 GCA_903916385.1 uncultured Actinomycetes bacterium | reverse complement strand
CTCGGTGTTAAGCGCAACTAGGCCCCAAACAATTGCGACGATGCAGAAGAGAACTGAAGTTGCGGTCCAAACAATCACCACTGGGGTGTTAGTCCGGATGGCGATTCCCTCTTCGGGCGGCGTATCTCCACGATGCATATGTAAGAAAGATTGCGTCGCGATCGCCAAAACCACTCCAGCGATCGGAGCGGATATCACCGTAAACCAAATCATGATGTCTTCGTTTGACTGCATCTGCTTACTAAGGACTGTCGGCATCCAATGTGGATAGACCCATCGTCCCAGAACTACAAATACAATCGTGAAGAAAAGTCCCAGCAGGAGAGTCTGGCGAACATCTCCACGGTTAATGAATTTTCCGACTCGCGCTCCCGGAGTCGGAGCTAACTCTTCGTGGTCATGGTCAGCCATTTACAACACTCACCTTTCCACTCATGTAACCAAGTTGGCCCATCACTGCGCCAAATCCTTGGTAGGTCGAATCTCCGCATGGATATTCGCAGTTCCACACGTAGTTACCGGCGCCCTTTGTTATGAAGGAAAAAGTAACCTTGTGGCCGATTGGCAGCTTTGTTGGATCGTCGTTGTACGCCTTCATCTCTGCATCGGTATTAACAGGTAGAGGAACATTCACAAAGAGCGGGTCTTGTGTAGAGGTTGGAAGGCCGTGCAGCGTGAAGGTGTGTTCTACGGCATCAAAAGGAAGCGAACTTTTAGATACACCGTCATACGAGACTGTTCCATCAACAGTACCCACGACACTTCCAAAGTACGGAGTATTCAATTTCTCTCCGCTGTCATACACAGTCAGAGTCACCGTGATGTACGAGTTAGCTGGAAGGACGAAATCTGTATAAGGACCGTATGAAGGCCAGCTTGGATGACCACCATCGCAGGTCGCACATGTGCCATGCGCCTTAGAGTTAATAGGATCTGGGTAGACCCCATCTGCAATTGTGTAATGGTTATATGTCTTGCCATCGGCGGCGGTAATTGTGCCTACCTTGGTTGCGTAGAGTTTTGGTTGGGGATCGGCGGAGACTTTATGAAGAGTAAAGCCGACGCCGGCGACTACAACAATTCCAAGTGCGACTGCTAAGAGCGCACCGATTGCTGTCCTCGCCTTTGAGGGTGTGGCTGTTTCCACGGACATCCTTTCCTGAGGGTAAGTGTGGGAAGTACCGAGAATGAATAGATGGAGAGTACGCTTGAAATGTGATCTAAGGAACAAGCGGATGCTTTCTACTTGCAACTATTTTTTTGGGGTGAGTGGCAGCACTCACCAAGTGAAAGAGCAGTTTCCGAGAATTTCTTGAGAGGTAGGTGAGGATGGGACTCAACCCAACATGGGATCTCTTCTTTGCGATCCTTCTCCTCGGCACCGGAGTTTGGTACCTATCGGAAAGTGCTGCCCGTCAATCTGTCTCCCTCATCCGCCAAATCTGCTTTATCTCGGGATTGACTCTCAGCTTCATCCTCTTGGTGGGCCCGGTGCCTCATGCTGCGATACGAACTTTTTGGGTTCATATGATTCAACACATCGGGTTGATGATGTTGATTTCACCCCTCCTTGTTTTGGGGTCTCCTATCGCTGTTGCACTGCGCTCAAAGTATCCGCAGGTACGAAGCGGAATTAATAAGGTTGGATCAAACTCTCTTGTTCGGACCCTCTTCAAACCTCAAGTCGGTTTTGCCATCTTCCTGACGGTCTTGATTGGAACTCACTTCTCGCCGCTGGCCAATCTTGGAATGACCAATCCCAACGCGCACTGTCTTGAGCTCATCCTCTTTCTGCTCGGTGGATTTGTCTATTACTACCCGGTGATGGAGGGAAATCCCCACCCCTTCCCCGTTCCTTACTCAATTAGGGTGATCTCCCTCTTTGCCATGATGTTGCCCGAGACGATGGTCGGCTTCTTCCTCTACTCCGGAAACCGAGTACTGCACTCCTTGCCAAAACAGACCACGATGCAGATGGGTCTTGCCGATCAGCATCGAGGTGGCGCGATAATGTGGGCGATGGGAATGCTGATCGACACCATCTGGATCGTCCTCGCTGCCAAAGATTGGTTCGCGAATGAGCAACTGCTAGCGGAAGAGGAAGATGAGCAGTCAAGAACCGCCTAACCCCGAACCTCAAGTTCAAGAACCGGAACCAAAACGGCGCTGGGTGCTCTGGGGCTTGCCTCTCTGCGGTCTTATGGGGGTTTTGGAGTTCAATCGCGCATTAGGCGGCAATCACCTCAGCTGGGTTTATGTGATTGAGTGGCCATTTTTTGGAGTCTTCATTTATTACATGTACTGGAAACTCTCCCAACCACAACCTACCTACGATGACTCAGATGATCCGCCGCGTGAGGTTGAGTAGTTTTAAATCGGTAAACTTAAAGCCTTATGTTGCCTCTCTTATCGCTCGGGACCGAGATCTTCTTTTGGATCCTAACGATTGCACTTTTGCTTGGGACGGTCTACTTCTGGCATAAATTTACGGATAAGCACTGGAAGAACATCACTGCACGCTTCTCGCTTATCATCGCGATCCAGTGTCTTGCGCTAGCTGCGACTGGTATCACCGTTAATCGCTGGGGAAATTTTTACGAGTCATGGTCTGACCTATTTGGGGCTCAGGGGCAGTACGCAAAGATTGCCCTCAGTCCAGCTAATCTAACCCAGATCAGCCTGAAAGATCTCCTTTCAGCTACTCGTACCAAGGGTGGAAGCCTCATCTTCCGGAAGGTGATTACGGGTGAAAAATCCGGAATCTCGAATGTTGTATACGTGGTCGCCTCTCCAAAGTTGGCCACCCAACTCCTAGCCCCGGCGCACACAATTGGTAGCAACTATCAGGTAGTCGAACTCTTCCCGGGTACACCCGGCGTCCCGCAGACTTGGATCGGAACTCTTGATGGCATCACCACGATGGAGAATTTAGAGATCGCGGGTCAGATTCCTCCGACACTTGCGGTAATCCCTGCGATCAATGTGGAGCCCGGTACGGACACGGAGTGCATGAACTTTGTGGGGGGAGCTCAAGTTGAAACCTGGATCACTCGTGACATGAAGACATTCATGCAGAATTTTATGGGAATCGACAACCGTCGCTGGTCATCCTTTGGTTATTCCACTGGAGGTTGGTGTGCGGCCGAGGTAGCGGTTTTGCATCAGGATCAGTATGCGCAGGGTGTTTCACTCGCCGGCTATTTTCAACCCAGCCTTCCATTTGGACTCTCCAAGCGGGAGAAGAATTATCTCTCGAGCCGTTACGACCTTATTTATTATCTGAAACATCACGCCCGCAACACTCGGATCATGGTTATCTCTTCAGTCAAAGATAAATTCTCTAACACTTCTTCGCAAAAATTTATGAAGAGTGGCAATGATTTGATCCCGATTAAATACGTTCCAATCCCAACGGGCGGTCACAACATCGGAGTCTGGAAGCCGTATATTGCGCCGGGATTTTTATGGTTAAGCGATGCGAATATTATTGCAACTCCGGTTGTCTCTCCTGCTCCGGTATCGCCACCAACAACTTTCCCAAGACCAACCGCTACGCCTAGCGCGAGCGGAAGCCAGAAATAAATTTTTCGGCGCGCAGTGCAGCCCAACCGACCCTTGGTAGGTCCGAGGCGCGCGGATAGAGAACGTAACGCGTTTCCCATCCGGGTTGGAACTTTGCATTGAAGCGGTAGAGAGATTCGACTTGGAAGAAGTTTGATGAGAAGCGAATCAAATTTCGCATTCCGCGCGTGATTGGACCGGCACTTATCTTGTCGGCTCGTTCGAAGAGCGAGCGGAAAGCCGCAAAGTTGAGTGAGACATAATCTTTCTTGTTGGCGCGCGCCCATTCCACTGTCTCAACGATCATTAACTCGTTTACTCCGGGATCGGTCCCCCGTTCGCGCTGCATGCGATCAAGCGATAGTCCGTTTGTCGTCCACGGAACGTAGTAAAGAAGCCCTTTAATCTCGCCCTCTAGCCAAGCGATGGTGATGTAGGTATCGGGATCGGAATCTTCACCAAAGCGATCCATTGACATAGAAAAGCCACGCTCTGCAACACCGTAGCGCCACTCGTGCGCCAGTTTGCGGAGTTGAACGCGGACATCCTCTTCAACATCAGACCACTTATGAGTGGTACACGAATAACCTTTTCGCTTAATTCTATTGACCATCTGGCGCACATTTGCCATCGGCCTACCTTCGAGCGTGAAATCCTTGACGGAGATGATCGCCTCATCACCGATATCAATTGCGATCATTCCGGCATGTTCCACCCAAACTTCTCCACCACGATCACTGCATCCCATGACAGCCGGTGTCCAGGCATGTTCCTCTGCTTCGCGCAAGAATTCTTGGATTGCAGCGGGCCACAAGCTGTACTCGCCAAATGGATCACCGCTAGCGAGCATGACCCCACCCTGCACGCGATATGCGATGCCGGCTTTGCGATTGGGAGCCCAGATAACGCTCTTATCTCGCCTTGTGGCAAAGTAGCCGAGAGAGTCTTGTTCGGTATCGTGTTTGATTAACTTTCGAACCACGTCCATCTCGTCTACGGACATTTTCGGTATTGGCTTAACGCGGCGGAAGTACAACCAGAGTGGAACTATGAGCGTAAATACCCCGAACGTTCCAAGCGTGAAGGCGATAAAATCTGTGGTTCGTTCAGATGTAAATTTCACTGGACCGACGACTCCGACCAGCCCTTCAATAATGAAAAGGAAGATATTTTTAACCGAAGGGGTACCTACGATCTCATCTTGGTTGCGAAACTTAAGAAGTAAGAGGCTTGCGATGAAAAAGACAACCACCGCAATGCTGAACCCGATAATTGGCTGTAATCGTGTACCTGGATCGGATTTCGCGTAGAAGGATTTTCTAAAGACGACGAGAGCAATGATGCTGAGGATAGAGAGGATTATTTGCACCGGGTGATGATTTGTCTTTATCAAGTCAGCGATCAGGTTGGCGGTTAGCATGATCAAGGCCAGAATCCAGGCGCGGCGTTTACGTCGTGAGAGGCCACGAGCCAGGATCATCAAAACAAGTCCAGTGAAGATAGAGGTTGCCAATGCAGAGCCGTTTAGGAAGACGGGGAAAAGATGGTCTAGCTTGTGTACTGGCGCCCGAAATTTACGAAAGATGCTGGCCAGAATGTCGAAGAGCCCGACTAGAAAAGTCGCTCGACCTATCCAGACCGGAATCCAACGGTGCGATTTCATTACCTAAATACTCCCGTATGTCCGAGGGAATAGCGACCAGGCTGGGGATAAATCGCCAGACCGTGTGGTTCCTTACCTACTTTGATGCTGCGTAGGAATTTGCCGTGGACGATATCAAAGACATACACCACGTTGTCATAGCGCCCGGAGACCCAGAATTGGGTGCCATCAGCAGAAATTCCTCCCATATCGGGGGAGCCTCCGCCCGGAATCTTCCACTTTGCTATTAACTTGTTATCGGAGAAGCGGAGAACCGAGACGCTACCTTCGCCTCGATTCGTTATCAAGAGATCTTTTGAATCGCGCGTTACATACATGCCGTGCGCTTCAATCCCGGTTTTGATAAAGGAGAAGGTTCCAAAGTTATTTGCCGGCATCACCCACACGCCGTTAGACATCATGTCCGCGATGTAGAAGGTAGAACCATCCGGAGAGATCTTCACATCCTGAGGCATAGGCATCTTTGTGTAGGTGTGAGGAAGGCTGACAACCTTGAGTACCTTCATCTTTGCGGTATCCATCAAGAGAATCTGCCCTGAAAACTCGCAGGTAGCGACGAAGAAGGTGCCGTCTGCGCTCCAATCAGCGTGGTTGAGGCCGGGGCAAGGGACTGGAACAACCTTCTTGATAGCCATTGTATGTGGATCACGGAAGACCATCTGCTTGTCTGCTTCAGCCATCACGACTGCGTACTTTCCATTTGGTGTGAAGTAGAGGTTGTAAGGATCATGAACGTAAATTGATTTTCCGGGTAACCCTGTCATGGGATCGATGGGGGTCAGGTAGTTTCCGGCATTGTCATTGACCCAAAGGGTCTTGAGATCCCACGATGGCACCACGTGCTGAGGGCCGGCAGGCGTCTTAAATGTGCGAATGATCTTAAAAGTCTTCGGGTCAATTTCGGTCACGGTATTACTGGTGTGGTTTGGCACGTAGACGCGCTCCGGGAAACCAACTACAACTGGACTTAGATTATTGGGGCGGTCTGCCGCGTAAATATCATTGGGGTTTGTCACGGGTGGCATGCCCGGCAATGGTGCTGCCTGTGCTCCCGCGATGGGGACTAATACTGCGAGAGCCACCAATAAAGCGACCTGCTTCTTCATCCGAAATTACGCTCCTAGCAAGGTAGTTAAGGTGACTGGGGTTAGTCCTTTTGCATGCAGATTTTCGAGAAGAGCGGGCATCGCATCAATGGTGTCCTGGTGCCCAAAGTGCATGCTTACGATGCTGCCATTTTGAATCACCTTGCTGATATCTGCAAGAACCGTTCTCTTTCCAACATCTTGATAGTCGTGAGAATCCACATCATAGGCAATGCATTGTTTGTAGCCGTATTTCAACGCAGCGGCGCGAATGATCGCATTTGAATATTGTGTTCCCGATGGACGAAACCACTTGCCATGGTTGCCGATTAATTTCTTCAACTCAGCTGCGCAGCCCGCAATTTCTGAGTCGACTCTCTTAGCGTTGAGCGTTTTCATCTGATAATGATTCATTGTGTGATTTCCAATGTCATAACCGGCATCGAGCATCTGCTTTGCGACTGCAGGATATCCGCGAAGCCAGGTACCGATGGCAAAGACAGAAACCGGAGTCGATGAACTCTTAAAGATAGAGAGCAGTTTCTGAACTAGAGCTGGATCACCAGCTCCGTGAAAAGTTAGAGCAACCTGAGGTTTAGAACGCGAACCATTCGCAATATCTGGATTTGCCGCAATCGCTGCGTCACTTCCCACGCTGAGGTCCGTTATGCCCGAAATGAGGCTAGCCCCCGCCACAGCGGCACTTCCCCGCAAAAATTCACGTCGATTTAATGCCATACCTAAGGATACGTCCTGCGTTGCGCTGCACGGTTAACCAGCAACTTGCTAGTGTAAGGGAAGCACTCAAACACATTGCTCCCGGCGTGGGGAGTAAGCGTGTGGAGAGTGACCTAGGGCATACAGGGGGACAAACCTTGAGCGACGATGAAGATAACGGCTTAGATGACATTGTCACCGAAGAGATGTTGTGGGAGCGAATCCCAGAAACAACAGGTTTGGAACGCGCCAATACTTATTACGAATTAAGCGCTCGGATATATGCACGTGGCCAGTATGACGAAGCCTTAGCGCTTGCTGAGACTGCCCGAGATATATACACCGAACTTGGGTCGGTGGCCCCAGCCGATGGTTTGGCCCAGGCATACTCCGCGATTGGTTACAACCTCAATCAATTGAAGAGGAACTCCGAAGCTGCTTCAGCAATGAGCAAGGCGGTTGATCTACTTCGCGAGTCGAAATCGCCACTCGCGATTGATCTCGCCTGCACCCTAGGCGAGTGGTGCTTTGGAGCAAAGGATTACGTTAAAACGATCGAATGCATGCGCGAATGCGTTCAGGAGCACCTCGTCGATGGCAATGAATCCGGCGCGGCCAATGATTTACATCTGATCGGTTGCGCTCATCGCGAACTCGGTAATCACGAGCAATCACTTGAGGCTTTCCGCGAGGCACGTGCTCTCTTCAAGAGCCTCAAAGAGGTCATCAATGTTGCCCGCTGTGATCAGAAGATCGCACACGCTCTTATTGAGCTTGGTTTAGGCGAAGAAGCTCTCATCGCGGCTCAAAAGTCACTCGATGTCTTTGTCACCGCGCACGACCATCGGCGTGAGACCTACTCACTACTTGAGGTTGGTAAGGCACAGATCATTACCGGCGAAGAGCAAGAGGGTCTCGATACCTTAGAGCGAGTTCTAGAGATCGCCACCGAGAGTGATTGGAAGGACTTTGATTTCATTGTCGAAATTGAGCGTCATATTGCTGGAGTCCTGCGCCAACTCGGTCGTATCGATGAGGCTGATGAAATTGAGCGCCGCCTGACTTCTGTGACTGAGGTGACAGAAGATTAATTTGTAGCGCAGCTACATATTTGGATTCAGGTGTTGCATCGCCCAGGCATACATGGCGATCGCACCTGCCGCCGAAGCATTCATCGAACGCGTTGATCCATACTGTTGTATAGCGAGCACAACGGAGCAAATCGCGACGGCTTCGTCGGACATTCCCGCACCTTCTTGCCCGAAGAAGAGTACGCACTTCTCGGGCAGCGGAAAATTTTCTAACTGTTTGGAGACCGGAAGATTATCGATTCCGATGATGGGTGTGTCATTGTCGGTACACCATTGTGAAAAATCCGCAACGGTCGGGTGATGAAGCACATGCAAATATTTATCGGTCACCATCGCCCCGCGACGATTCCAATCCCGCTTGCCCACAATATGTACAAAAGTGACATTAAATGCATTAGCGGTCCGGACTACCGAACCAATATTTAAATCATGTTGCCAATTCTCAATTGCAATCTGGAGTGGATGGCGTTTGCTATCGAGATCGGCAACTATCGCCTCAACTCTCCAATATCTGTAGTGATCTAGCACATTGCGGCGGTCGCCATTTGATAGCAGTTCAGGATCAAATTTTTCGCCGACCGGCCACGGCTGCGCGTGCGGGCCCACTCCCACGACTGGGAAGAACTCGCCGGGTCCAATCTCTGCTGCCACGGCGTAACCCTAATCCATCGATTCTCACCTTCTAGGTGCATAATCGCCTCCATGTTGCGCAGGGGGAAAGTCGTCGCAGTCGGTGCGACTGTCTTCGCGTTTCTCTTCTCCACGACGCTTCCCGCACAGGCTTTCACTCTTCCACCACTATTTGTGAAGTTAGCGGACTCGCCAACTTTGGCAAGTCCTGGAATTGTTCTCATTGATCCGACAACGAACGAGACAATTTACTCTCGGGATGCCGATGTCGAGCGAGCTCCGGCATCAGTGCTCAAGTTGTTCTCGATGACTACCGTGCTCAATGCATTGAGTCCAGATCTCACCTTTAAAACAACAATTAGTGAAACAGCGACCCCAGGTACCTTCATCCTCGCGGGAAGTGCCGACCCCTGGTTGACCGCGAGTCCATTTGAAGCGCAGAAGTATCAGCGGGCATTTTCGCCAACTTTGATCAACAAACTGTTAGACCTACACCCCGACCTAAAGCGGATCACTTTGGAGTACGACAACGTTTACTCAAGTGATATCTCAATTCTGCAGCACTACTTCTATGGCCACCTAATTATTACGCCAGTAAAAGTTAGTTCTGTTGCCGATGCGGCCACACCCATAGCTTCCATCGAATCTCCACCACTCTCCAAAATTATCGAGTTCACTCTCCTGTATAGCGATAACGTGTTAGCAGATCGACTGGCGCGGACTGCGGCGCGAGCCATGGGATTTGGAACAGACACCGCTGGGTTACAAGTTGCCTTCGAAAAGACTCTCAGTGACATAGGTATCTCATCGAATGGCCTGCAGATTTACGACGGCAATGGCCTCTCCCACCAGACACGAGTTACCGCGCGCCAGGTCGCCGACTTGCTCCTTGCAATCTCCAAAGATCCAAAATTCAAGGTGATTGAGGATGGCCTTCCAACCGCGGGACTGACGGGAACCCTAAAAACTCGCTTTGTTAATGATGCGCCGCAGGCAGTTGGGCTCGTCCATGCCAAGACGGGATGGATCAACACCACCGTAAGCCTCGCTGGCTATGTCACTGTTGGTCCTAATCAATATGTATTCGCGATTGTCGCTAATCACATTCATAACCTAGAGAGCGCACGGCAGGCGGCACGTGTGACGATAGATCAAATGCTGGGGAGTATCGCCAAGCCCCTGAACTAAGGTTTTGATGGGTAGAATCAAGATATGAGCCATGTAGGCGCCTATGTGGCACTAATGAAGTTGCGGGTCGTCGAACTCTTACTCGTCACGACGCTTCCTGCACTCTTTATGGCCACCTACGCTCAGAACCACGCGCACAAGTTTCCCGGTTTAGGTGTCACGCTTGCGACTCTCATTGGTGGGACTCTGGCTGCTGGCGCGTCGAATGCGTTCAATATGGTGATTGAGGTTGAATCCGATCGCAAGATGCAGCGCACCAGCAATCGTCCTTTGGTGAGCGGAGAGATCAATCAACAGCAGGCGGTCGCCTTCTCCCTAGTTATTACCATTCTCTCTCTGCTGATCTTTCTGATATTCACCACGGTATTAGCCACACTCCTTACCTTTTTAGCAATCTTCTTTTACGTAGTTGGCTACACAATCTGGCTGAAGCGACGTACCTCTCAAAATATTGTTTGGGGCGGGATAGCTGGATGTATGCCGGTCTTGATCGGTTGGGCTGCAATCACCAACTCGCTATCGCTCACCGCCTGGCTCTTCTTCTTCCTTATCTTTTTCTGGACCCCGCCACATTTCTGGGCGCTCGCCATTAAATATAAAGAGGATTACGCGGCTGCTGGAATCCCTATGCTTCCGGTTGTTGCATCTATCAAATCTGTGCAGAAGCAGATGTGGTTTCACTCGGTATTCATGGTGCTCTTCTCTATCTTGGTGCTTTTTAGTGCCCACCTACCGTGGTGGAGTTACGTGGTCACCGCGCTTCTCTCGATAGGCTTCGCGACCGAGCTCATCAAGATCGCCGGTCAAGATTCGGGGCGCTCTGCTCTTAGACTTTTTCACTGGTCAATCACTTATCTGAGCATCTATTCCCTCATTCTGGTCATAGCAACCATTCTGGCTAAGCACTCCGTCTAGACAGTCAACAGCCAGAGAATCCCCAAACATTTCTCAGCCAATAGTCGTAGGGTGTGAGCATGACGACTGCAATCTCAGTAAGAGATCTAACGAAGATTTACGGGGAGCGCAGCGCGCTCTCGCACGCCACCTTTGAAGTACCGCTCGGAACAGTCTGTGGCTTTGTCGGTCCCAATGGATCCGGCAAGACCACAACGATTCGCATGTTGTTAGGACTGATCACCCCTAGTGGCGGTACTGGCACGGTGTTAGGTGAGAACATCACACATCCCGAACGTTATCTTCCACGCGTTGGCGCCATGATCGAAGGGCCCGCTTTCTACCCTGCGCTCTCTGGCGCAGAAAACCTCCGCGTCCTTGCCTCACTCGGCGGCTTTCCACAAGAGCGCGTTGCATCTTTACTCGAGAAGGTCGGCTTAGCTGATCGCGGAGGATCGAAGTACAAGACATACTCACTTGGAATGAAGCAACGCCTAGGAATTGCTGCCGCCCTTCTACCAAATCCCAAGTTGCTCGTCCTCGATGAGCCAACAAATGGTTTGGACCCGTCGGGAATTCAAGAGATTCGCAACCTGATTAAGGATTTAGCTAGCGATGGCACCAGCGTATTTGTATCTTCACACCTGCTATCCGAGTTAGAGCAGATCTCCGAATACCTCGTGATGTTGCGCGAAGGTGAAGTCCTCTTCTCCGGTCGGACGCAAGATTTACTTGCAGCACAAACTGCCACACTTATTGCTAAGCCCGAGTTCACCGTTGATCTCAACAAGTTGGTTGAAATTGCAACGCGTCATGGCCATACGGCAAGTGTCGAAGGCGGTGCTGTGCATATCGTCGGAGATGCCGACTGGGGAGCAACGCTTAATCGTCTCGCCTTTAATGCAGGCATCACACTGGCTGAACTCACCGCCACCCAACCAACGCTAGAAGAGACCTTCTTTGAAATGACGGGGGAGTAAGAATGTTTAATGTTATGAAGGCGGAACTACGTAAGCTCCGCCGCCCCACCCTCTTGATTTCGACGATTCTCGTCGTCGCAGCTCTCACCGCGCTCTTCACCTCAATCGTCTTTCTTCGAGCAAACTCTGGGCAGGGCAACGGTCAACGCGGCGAGATTATCTCTCCTGCAACGCTGGGCTCGGCTACAGGTCTGATCTACGGATTTAAGATTGTTTCTTTCTTCTTGGGTATCACCGCGCTCTGCGTCTTCGCCTCGCAGACGGCACAGGAGTACTCACTCGGCACACTACGCAACCTCTTAGTGCGCCAACCATCGCGCATGAAGATTCTCGCAGGTAAGTATCTTTCTATGATCATCTTTGCCATTGCTCTAGTGGTTATAGATGCAATCGTTGCGATTGCAGTCTCGTACTCCCTTGCACCTCATGCCAAGGTAACGACGAGCGCCTGGTTCACAGCCAGTGCTCTTGCCCTCCTCGGGAAGACCTTTATCAATGTGCTCCTGGGAACAATTGCATTCGGAACTTTCGGAATGATTCTCGGGCTACTCTTCCGCTCGCCGATCAGTTCGATTGCTACCGGAGTTATTTGGTCACTGATCCTAGAAAATATCTTGGCGGGAGTTGTTTCAAGTACCCAAAAGTGGTTGCCGGGTCAGAATTTCGACAACGTCGCTCAAGGCGGATCGCTAACAGTCAGTTACCACTGGTCCATGGGGATCGCCGCGGCCTACCTCATCGTTGGCTTTTCAATCGTCGCCGTACTCTTCAAGCGGCGAGATGTAGCTAATTAGAGACACAGCAAACTCTCAATCATTAAATAGGGCTCTGGCTCAGGGCGATCACTTATCCTTAAGTGTTACTTCCTCAGCGTTAGGTTGACCTTTATGAATAAGCGGCAGCTTCGGCTTGTGGCGCTCTGCGCCAGCCTCCTCATGGCCGCCCCTGCGAGCTCAATTGCTGCAACCCCGACTGCTAAACCGAAGCCAAAAGTTACCGCTCCCACGAAGGCCCAGATCGCAGCGGCGCAAGCAGCCGAAAATGCTAAGGCGGCTGAGGCTGCCAATGCCACTGGTCAACTCAACTCCGCGCAGAATCTGCTGCAACAACTCACAGTGGTCACGGCGCATCGCCAGGCGCAGTTGCTCTCGGCACAAGCGAACCTTGTTGTTGCTACCAATCAATTTAATCTGGCGACCGCGCATGCCGCGTTGACCCAGACCGCGGTGAGTGAGGCAAATAAAACTATTGGTCGAATGGCGGCCAATGCCTACATCATGGGCGGCGGCTTCACGACTCTCAATAGCGTTCTTGAATCCAACGGTCCACAAGATCTCATTGATCGACTCAGCGTTCTCAATCAAGTCGGTGCATCTGATTCTGTCGCGTTGCAGCGATATAAAGGAGCCTTTGTCATTGCCAAGGCGGCTCAAGCACAGGCTAACGCCGCGAAGATCGCGCAGGCCAATGCAACTGCCAAGGTGGCGGCAGCGAAAGCTGCAGCGGTCGCCGCGCAGAGCGCTCAAGCAGCAGAAGTTGAGCGGCTACGCGCTATCCAAGCCCAATTAATCGCTGAATTGACCAAGGCTCGCAATGTTCGAATTACTTTGCAGCAGCAACTTGCTCTGTGGCAGTTGGAACAATCCAGCGCAAATACTGCAGCAAAGACGAAAGGGCAGGCGAAGATCTGGCCCGATCGCGGTTTTAAAGGTCGCACCACAATTCGTGGAACTGACGCGATTCGAGCGAAGGCGTTGGCTTACGCAAAAGCACAGGTTTTAGCTCGCAAGCCCTATGTGTGGGGAGCGCAAGGTCCAAATAGCTTCGATTGCTCAGGTCTCGTCTACGCCGCCTACCACGCCGCTGGCTTGGGTTACCCCAACTGGTCTCGCTTAAATGCTGCGCTCTTCTTTGTGGACACCGAGAGAGTTCCGCTCACGGACTTAATTCCAGGAGACCTTCTCTTTTACTCTTATGACGGTTCGGTGCAGAACATTCATCACATCACAATTTACGCAGGAAACGGAATGATGTGGGAGGCCAACTCAACTCGAACCGGACTGCTCTACTCCAATATGTATAGCATCAACGGTCTCATGCCCTCGGGTGGTCGGGTTTAGGAATTAGGCTTAGAAGCATGAGGGCGACTCTTGCAATCCGACAAGCAGTTCGTCCATGGGTGGAAGCTGCCGATGCCCGCATCTTGCTCGGAGTGTCTGGGGGCGCTGATTCATTGGCGCTTGCGATCGCCACCTACCTTGAATGCAAGAGTGCAAATATTGAGGTTGTTGCAATCATCATCGACCATCAACTGCAACCTGAATCCGCGATGGTTGCCCTGCGCTGTAAGGAAGAGCTGCTTCGAATTGGATTTAATTCGGTGGAGATTCTGACCGTCACGGTCGATGTACAAGATGGGATGGAGGCTTCGGCACGGCGCGCGCGTTATGCAGCCTTTGAAGAGATGATCGCCAAATATCGCCCTGACTATTTCTTGCTTGCACACACTAAAAACGACCAGGCCGAATCAGTTCTTTTGGGGTTGGCTCGTGGGTCAGGTACTCGCTCTCTCTCAGGAATCGCCCCAGTAAATGGGATTTATATCCGCCCGCTCCTTGATATTGATCGAAGCACGACAGAGCAGGCCTGCCTGGAGAACGCCGTCGCCCCCTGGGTCGACCCCCATAACTCTGATCTGCAGTACGCCAGGGTCCGTGCTCGGCGCGAAGTTCTACCCGTATTGGAGTCGAATCTTGGACCGGGGGTGATTGATGCCCTCGCCCGCAGTGCGCGGATTCTTCGCGAGGATGCTGACGCTCTAGACCTCTTGGCTCTTGAGTACTTGGAAGGTCACGATCCGAGAAACCTCTTGGCAGAAGAGCTGCTCTTACTTCCCAAGGCTGTCAGAATCCGTGTCCTGCGCTCGGCGCTCTATACGGCGGGAGTTCCGGATGGTGCGTTAACTGCCGATCACCTCGCCCCCGTTGAGGCCTTGGTCACAGATTGGCATGGGCAGGGCGAGATTTCACTCCCAGGTGGTGTGAAGGTAGCCCGAATTTCGGGCAGACTTTCGCTCTCAGAGCAGATCCAATAAACCCGAAGAAGAGACCCCGAAGGAGCATCGTGGATTTAAGCAGCGCAGGCGGAGATATTGATCGCGTCATTGTTACCGCCCCAGAAATCCAGGCCCGCCTCAAAGAGATCGCCCTCCAGGTCGAGAAGGATTATGCCGGACGAGATCTACTCGTAATCGGAATCCTCAAAGGCGCTGTCATGACGATGGCAGATTTTGTCCGTTCACTTAACCGTCACGTGGAGATGGATTGGATGGCGGTCACCTCATATGGCTCTGGAACCAAGTCCAGTGGCGTTGTGCGCATTCTTAAGGATCTAGATCGTGATATCTCTGGACGCGAAGTCCTTATCGTCGAGGATATCGTCGACACGGGCTTGACTCTCGCCTGGCTCAAATCCAATCTACAGTCGCGCGGCACCAAGAGCGTTGAAATATTCACGATGCTCCGTAAACCCGACGCCGCTAAAGTAGAAGTCCATGTTAAATATGTGGGTTTCGATATCCCCAACGAGTTTGTGGTGGGTTACGGATTGGATTATGACGAGAAGTATCGAAATCTAGATTTCATCGGAATCTTGGCAAAGAGCGTTTATTCCTGATCCCCACTAACCCTCAGAAATAAATCGAAAGATTATTTCGTTACCCCCTGACACCAGAAATCGATCACCGACCATCACAATCACAAGAGCAGATAACAGAGAAGAGCAATGGCAGATAAAAAGATGAACCTTCCTCGTAAGAGAATCCGCAAGTTGATGCGTGGCCCACTCTTTTGGATCGTACTTGCCCTCATCATCGTTGTCGCGCTTGGTCGTATTTCTGGCAGCGGGGCGACGTACACCTCGGTCGACACCTCCAGAGTGCTTGACGAGATTTCGAAGGATAAAGTCGATTCTGCAATTGTCATTGATAAAGAGCAGAAGATTCAGGTGATTCTCAAGAGCGGTGAAACCGTTAACGGTGCCAACCATCTGGTCGCCTCTTATGTGGCAAATCAAGAGCCACAGATCACCGAACTGCTTACAAGTAATCCACCCGCAAAGGGTTGGACGGTAAAAGTTCCAACTACCTCCTTCCTCGTCTCTCTTTTATTCAGCTTTGCTCCCTTCCTCGTTATTGGCTTTATCCTCCTGCTCTTTATGTCTAACTCGCAGGGTGGAAATCGCATCTTCTCCTTCGGTCGATCGAAGGCAAAGTTGCAATCCAAGGAGGCGCCAAAGACGACATTTGCTGATGTCGCTGGCGCGGACGAAGCAGTAGCAGAGCTCCGCGAAATTAAGGACTTTTTATCCGATCCAAAGAAGTATCAAGATATCGGTGCCAAGATCCCTAAGGGTGTCCTTCTCTATGGCCCACCAGGAACTGGTAAGACCCTCCTGGCACGCGCTGTAGCAGGTGAGGCAAATGTGCCTTTCTTCTCTATCTCTGGTTCAGAGTTCGTTGAGATGTTTGTTGGAGTAGGTGCTTCTCGTGTTCGCGACCTTTTCAACCAAGCAAAGGAAGCAGCACCCGCCATTATCTTCGTCGACGAGATAGACGCAGTGGGTCGGCAACGCGGTGCCGGACTCGGTGGCGGAAATGATGAGCGCGAACAGACTCTCAATCAGTTGCTCGTTGAGATGGATGGCTTTGAAGCCAACACGCAAGTGATTTTGATCGCCGCAACCAACCGCCCTGATGTTCTTGATCCTGCGATCTTGCGTCCAGGTCGATTCGATCGACAGATTCCCGTAGATCGTCCCGATCTCCTTGGCCGTAAGGCGATTTTGGAAGTTCATGCGAAGGGTAAGCCAATCGCAAAGAGCGTAGATCTCGGCGAGATTGCTAAGCGCACTCCCGGGTTTACCGGCGCTGATTTAGCAAATGTTCTCAATGAGGCCGCCCTTCTTACAGCTCGCGAGAACGCCAAGGTCATTACGACGATGGCCCTAGATGAGTCGATAGATCGCGTCATGGCAGGTCCGCAGCGCACTAGCCGCTTGATGACCGAAGAGGAGCGTCGCATCACGGCGTACCACGAAGGTGGACACGCGCTGGTTGCACATGCTCTTCCAAACACAGATCCAGTTCACAAAATTACGATCATGCCGCGCGGACGGGCGCTGGGATACACGATGGTCTTGCCAGACGAAGATCGCTACGCGACAACACGCAATCAAATGCTCGATCAACTTTCATACTCATTGGGTGGTCGCGCCGCTGAAGAGTTGATCTTCCACGATCCAACCACTGGCGCATCAAACGACATTGAGAAGGCAACTAACCTCGCCCGCGCGATGGTCACCCAATATGGAATGACTGAGCGCATTGGCGCGATCAAACTAGGTACCGGCGATAGCGATCCATTCTTGGGCCGCGACTATGGTCATCAACGCGATTACTCTGAGGAGATCGCTGGAATCATTGATGAAGAGATTCACAACCTGATCGAGAATGCACATCAAGAGGCCTTCAATATTCTGGTGCAAAATCGCGAAATCTTGGATGCGCTTGTGGTCGAACTTCTCGAACGTGAAACTCTTTTGAAACCCGATATCGAGCGGATATTTGCCGGCGTGAGTTTGGTAGAGCCACGTCCAGCCTGGACCGGTTCACCTAATCGCACACCTTCAACGATTCCTCCTGTTGGGCTGGTCGCGGCGAAGCCTCAGGTCGATCCCGAGGCTGAGGTGGCAAAGCCAGTACGCAAGGCGCGGAAGAAGGCGGCAGCGCCAACCCCGGAGCAGACAGAACAAGGGTAAGTTTCACTGATGAGTGATGAGATCACGCCCGTAACGATGGGCCCTCACGATGGTCAGGCACGTTCTGAGTTTGATCAGGAGCGCGCAGAGCGCGCCGTGACTGAACTCCTTCTTGCAATTGGTGAGGATCCCGGCCGCGATGGCCTGCGCGACACGCCTGCTCGCGTGGCGCGTGCTCTTCGTGAAAATTTTGAAGGCTTGTGGCAGAAGCCTGAAGAGATTCTGACCACCACCTTTGATATCGGACATAAAGAGTTGGTCATCGTCCGCGATATTGAAGTCTTTTCACATTGTGAACACCATCTGACCCCTTTCCATGGAACCGCACATATTGGCTACATCCCGGGACCATCAGGACGGATCACCGGCATCTCCAAATTGGCCAGACTGGTAGATCTTTACTCGCGGCGTCCGCAGGTACAGGAGCGCTTAACGACTCAGATCGCAGATGCTTTAGTCGAAATTTTAAAACCAGCGGGCGTGATTGTGATTATCGATTGCGAGCATCTCTGCATGTCAATGCGGGGCGTCAAAAAATCTCAAGCGCGAACTACAACTTCTGCGGTTCGTGGTCAATTGCGCAGCGCAGCGACGCGCGCTGAAGCGATGGCTCTTATCACCTCTTCACATCGCTGATGGACGAAACCTCTCGCACCCTCGTGATGGGCGTGCTCAATGTGACTCCCGATTCATTTGCTGATGGAGGCCGACACTTTGAAGCTGGCGCAGCAATAACCCGCGCAAAAGAGATGCTTGCGGAGCAGGTAGACATTATTGATGTGGGTGGAGAGTCAACTCGTCCTGGTTCCGAACGGATCTCTTTGGAGGAGGAGCGCGAGCGCGTCATTCCTACCATCGTTGAACTGATCGCTCTCGGTGCGACTGTAAGCGTGGACACCACCCGTGCAGAGATCGCGAAGGAGGCAATAGCTAGCGGCGCCACCATCGTCAACGACATTAGCGGTGGATTGGCAGATCCGAGAATGTCTGCTCTGATCGCTAGTAATCCAAGCGTGCAATATGTCGTTATGCATTGGCGCGGGGAGTCAAAAGATATGCAATCGCGTGCCATCTATAAGGATGTTGTTAGGGAAGTGAAAGAGGAGTTAGAAGAGCGAATTACATCGCTTATCTCTGCAGGAATTAGCCCCGAGCAGATTATTGTCGATCCAGGGATTGGCTTTGCAAAGAGCGGGGAGCACAACTGGGAGCTCTTACGCAATATAGATCGGATCCAACTATTGGGTTATCCAGTTTTAGTCGGGGTCTCGCGCAAACGCTTCCTAGGTGATTTAGTTGGTGCGGTGGATCCCGATCACAGGGAGGCGGCGACTCTTGCGATGACGGCGCACATGGCGGCCAGAGGCGTTTGGGGAGTAAGAACACATAGCGTGAAACCTCACGTGGATGCGATCAAAGTGATTAAGGAGCTCAGGGGATGAACGACTTCATTGAGATACATGGAATTGCTGGATTTGGATACCACGGTCTCTTCGACAATGAGCGCAAGAACGGGCAGAGTTTCAGTGTGGATGTGAAGATCGAACTGGAAGATAAGCGAGCCAGCAAGAGCGATTCCATAACAGATGCGGTTGACTATTCGCAGGTCGTAAAAATCGTTTATGAGTTAATTACCGGTGAACCTGTTAATCTCATCGAACACCTGGCACAGAATATTGCGGTTGATTTACTCGATACCTTTCCGATTGAATCCGTGGAGGTCGTCGTCCACAAGGCGAATGCTCCAGTTGGGGTGCCTGTCGGAGATATTGCTGTTCGAATCAAGCGCAAAAGATGAAAGTTGTCATAGCACTCGGCTCCAATATCGGTGATACAAATTCACATCTGCACCATGCGATAGATGAGTTGGGAAAAAGTGTGAACGTTAGGGCGGTCTCGAGTTTCTATAAGACAGCGCCTGTTGGGGGACCTCCCCAAGATGATTACCTCAATGCCGTTCTGATCGGTGAGTGTGATTTAGATCCACTCGATTTGTTGGTAGCCATGCAAGAGATAGAGACCATGGCAGGAAGGACCCGCGAGATTCAGTGGGGTCCACGTACCCTGGATCTCGATCTCATTACATACGGTGATCATGCAATCGTCGAACCTCATCTGGAGTTGCCTCACCCTCGCGCTCACGAGCGCAGCTTCGTCCTAGAACCCTGGCTCGAGATCGACCCTGATGCTCAAATACCAGGCCGTGGTCATATTCGAGATTTATTAGCCGAGTTGCAGCGGTAAACTCTCCTTCTTAGCCCGGTACCCCGAAAGGACTGGAGCACCATGTCAGATGTAGTCGCCTTCGTCCCCACCATGGGTGCGCTCCACGCTGGCCATCTTGAGTTGATTAAGCGGGCCCGCCTTTTGAGCCCCAACGTGGTTCTCTCGATATTTGTTAACCCCCTCCAATTCGAAAAGAGCGCCGATCTCGATAGCTACCCCCGCGATCTCGCCGGAGATACCGCGAAAGCCCGCGCTGCTGGCGCAACAAAAGTCTGGGCACCAACCTACGAAGAGGTCTATCCCGAAGAGATAGTGAAGATCTCGGCCGGCGAATTGGGCGCTCTCTTTGAGGGGCGGGAGCGGGTGGGTCACTTCGATGGAGTGCTCACCGTGGTTAATCGCCTCTTTGCAGTCGTTAAACCTAGCTATGCCATCTTCGGAGAGAAGGATTTTCAGCAACTCTTTATAGTCAAGAGATGGGTAAAGGAGAATCAGATTCCAGTTGAAATTATTGCCGTGCCGACAGTGCGAGATGGCGATGGTCTCGCCCTCTCCTCTCGCAACGCTCGCCTAACGCCAGAAGATCGTAAGAGTGCGCTCGTGATTAATCGGGCGCTACGCGCTTCAAGTAGAGATGAGATGGTGGCGGTCCTAGCAGAGGAGCCCGGCTTTAAACTGGATTATGCAGAGATTATCGATGAGGAGAGTTTTCAAATAGCAGATTCAGAGACTCGATTACGTC
The DNA here is from genome assembly GCA_903916385.1 of uncultured Actinomycetes bacterium. GTDB lineage: Bacteria > Actinomycetota > Actinomycetes > Nanopelagicales > Nanopelagicaceae > PALSA-747. The sequence continues at coordinate 35,265 of CAIWWH010000043.1, read as the reverse complement.
GCGGAATTGTCGCAGGTTGGGTAAATGGAGTTCGATTGATCGACAATATGCCATTGCGGACTGAGGAGTAGCGACAGAAATGAAACTCTTTGCGGGGAAACCCGGTTGGACCACTCATGCAGATGTCATCGTTATTGGTTCTGGGGTAGCGGGTCTAACAACTGCGCTCAATGCTCGCGCTGCAAATCTTTCGGTGCTTCTAGTAACTAAGGCCCATATTGATGAAGGCTCGACGAAGTGGGCACAAGGTGGAATTGCAGCAGCACTTGGACCGGGCGATTCGCCAGAGGAGCACAAGGAAGACACTTTGATCGCCGGTGCGGGTCTCTGCGATATCGATGCAGTAAATGTTCTTGTTACCGAAGGACCAGAGGCGGTTCGCAAATTAATTGCGCGCGGCGCCGTCTTTGATAAGGCCGAGAGCGGTGAGATTGCACTAACCCGAGAGGGCGGACACCATCGAAATCGCATCCTGCATGCAGGTGGAGACGCGACCGGCGCAGAAGTATCGCGCGCACTTCTTGCCGCAGTGCAAAATGATTCTGGTATTGAAGTCATCGAACACGCTCTTGTTATTGATGCCCTGCAAGCTGCAGATGGCCGTGTATGTGGCGTGACCTTGCACGTTATCGGTGCAGGTTCCAGTTCTGGTGTCGGGAGGGCACTTGCTCGCGCTGTAGTGATCGCAACGGGTGGCCTCGGTCAGGTTTATTCGCAGACAACGAACCCATCTGTCTCTACCGGCGATGGTGTTGCGCTAGCCCTGCGGGCAGGCGCAGCGGTCGCAGATGTGGAATTTATTCAATTCCATCCAACAGTGCTCTGGCGCGATACCTCCGCTGCCGGGCAGCAACCTCTCATTAGCGAGGCGGTGCGGGGCGAAGGAGCGGTACTTCTCAATCACAAAGGCGAGCGTTTCATGGAGGCTGTGCATCCACAGGCGGATCTAGCGCCACGAGATATCGTCGCAAAGGAGATCTTTAATCAGATGCGTGAAGCCCATGTTCCGCATATGTGGCTTGATGCAACCGCTGTACCTGATTTCAAAGGACGCTTCCCAACGATCTACGCATCCTGTATGACAAATGGGATTGACCCTGAACACCAATTAATTCCCGTCGCGCCTGCTTCGCACTACGCATCAGGCGGGGTCTTAGTTGACTTGCAGGGGCAGAGCACAGTCCCAGGACTTTACGTGTGCGGTGAGAGCGCATGCACAGGAGCGCATGGCGCTAATCGCCTTGCCTCAAATTCTCTCTTAGAAGGTCTGGTTTTCGGCGCGCGCATCTCTGAACACATTGCTGGCAATCTGCCAGAGCAACTAGAACCAGTTGAGGACATGCAAGAAGAGCGCGTTTTGATGGATCCTTCGATTCGAATCCCGCTGCAACTTGCCATGAGCGAGGGAGCGGGAGTGATGCGATCTGCAAAGAGTTTGAAGGCGACGCTGGCGACGCTGGAGCAATTGGGTAAGCGACAGGTGCGAGAGCCAGGCGTCGATGCATGGGAGGTCTCAAATCTCTACTTCCTCGCCACGGCAATTGTCCGCTCTGCCCTAGAGAGGCACGAGTCTCGTGGATCTCACTGGCGGAGTGATTACCCAGAAAGAAGTGAGGAGTGCAAGGTGCGAATTGTTGAGCGTCTGGATATGGCCGGCACCTGGAGCACTACAAGAAAGGTGATCGAGGGTGAGTGATTCATTGGATGCCCTTATCGCCCTCGCAATCGCTGAAGATTTGGCAGGCGGAGTCGATATAACCTCTACCGCAACGATCCCCGCAGAGCAGATCAGCACGGCGAAATTCGTGAGCCGACAAGCAGGGGTCATAGCTGGGATTGATGTAGTGATCCGCGTTCTTCATACGGTGGGTATCACAGATATTGCTACTCCGATCCACGATGGGGAGCGAGTAACTCCTGGCAGCACCATTTTGCTAGCGCGTGGCAACACGAGAAAACTGCTGCTTGCCGAGCGGACCGCTCTGAATTTTTTGACTCACCTCAGCGGAATCGCAACTGAGACCAGTCGGTGGGTTGATGCGATCGCGGGCACTAGCTGTCAGATTCGAGATACACGCAAGACAACGCCTGGTTGGCGGCTACTAGAAAAAGCTGCGGTGCGCGCCGGCGGCGGAGTCAACCATCGACTATCGCTCTCAGATGCTGCTCTGGTGAAAGATAACCATGTGGTGGCGGCCGGTGGAGTCCTGCAAGCCTTTGAGTTAGTGCGCCAGAAATACCCGGATACCGAGATCGAAGTTGAGGTAGATAATTTGAAGCAACTACAGGAGGTCCTAGTTGGGAGCCCTGATCTAGTACTGCTCGACAATATGTCTCCTGAACTCTGCCGCGATGCTGTTGCAATTGTTGCTGGTCGCGCAAAACTAGAGGCATCGGGTGGAATCACTCTGGAGAGCGCTCTTGCTTATGCGCGCAGCGGCGTTGACTACCTTGCCATTGGAGCACTTACTCACTCTGCAAAAGCGCTCGATATTGGTCTCGATCTGACGATGGGAAGATAAATGCTCCTCACAATTGATGTAGGAAATACCAACACGGTGTTAGGTGCATTTGATGGCGCGACCCTGATTCACTCATGGCGGGTGAAGACTGATCCGCGCGATACCGCGGATGAACTCTGGTTGCAGTACAGGGCTCTTCTTGATGGGATCGAAGTTGATGGACTCTCGATCTGCTCAACTGTTCCCGCGACGCTCCGTGAACTTCGCAATATGGTGGCCCGTTACTTCACCTCTATTCCTGTCACCATTGTGGAGCCCGGTATTAAGACAGGTGTTCCACTTCTAGTTGATAATCCAAAGGAGATAGGCGCTGACCGCATCGTAAATACTTTGGCGGCGCATGAACTCTTTGGCGCCGATGGCCCCTGCATCGTTGTGGATTTTGGTACCTCAACTAATCTCGATGTCGTCTCGCCCAAAGGCGAATTCTTAGGTGGAGCCCTCGCCCCCGGTATAGAAATCTCGGTCGATGCCCTTGCGGCGAGGGCGGCTCAACTACGCAAAGTGGAATTGGTAAAGCCAAAATCCGTAATCGGTAAGAACACAGTCGAAGCGTTGCAATCGGGGACCATCTATGGATTTGCTGGACAGGTCGATGGGCTGGTCACCAGAATCATTGCAGAGTTAGAAATTCTCTATCCCGGCACTGGTCCTACCACCGTAATCGCAACGGGTGGACTCGCTCCACTAGTGCTCGGCATAAGTGAAACTATCGATACCCACGAACCGGACTTGACTCTCCTTGGATTGGCCATGGTCTTTGACCGAAATTCGGGCGATAAATAACGACAGGGTAGACTGACTAGATTATGAGTGAAGAGATCATTGCAGATGACCTGCCAGAGCAATTACGTATTCGCCGTGAAAAGCGCAGCGCGATCTTAGCCCGTGGCGATGAGGCCTACCCAGTAGCTGTAGCCCGCACCGCCACCCTCAAGGAGATTCGGGCTCGCCATGCTGATCTCGCGATAGATGTTGCGACGGGAATTCAAGAGTCCTTATCAGGGCGAGTCATCTTTAAGCGCGATACTGGCAAGCTCTGTTTCGCAACCTTGCGAGAAGGAGATGGAACAGAGTTACAGGCGATGTTCTCACTCGACAAGGTTGGCGCTGATCTTCTCAATCAGTGGAAGAGCGATATTGATATTGGTGATCTTGTAAGTGTTACCGGCGAAATTATTACCTCCAAACGTGGAGAGCTCTCCATTCTTGCCGACTCTTATCAACTCGCGGCGAAGTCGCTACGTCCACTTCCTGTCGAACACAAGCCACTCTCTGAGGAGACGCGCGTTCGTATGCGTTATGTAGACCTGATTGTTCGCCCCGAGGCCCGCTTCAACGCGCGCCTTCGCCCACAGGTCATGAAATCTTTGCGAGATTCATTCTCTTCTCGTGAGTTTATTGAGGTTGAGACTCCGATGCTGCAAGTCATGCATGGGGGTGCTGCTGCTCGTCCCTTTAAAACTCATAGCAACGCTTACGATATGGATCTCTTTTTACGTATCGCACCTGAACTCTTCTTGAAGCGCTGTGTTGTCGGTGGGTTGGAGCGTGTCTTTGAAATTAACCGAAACTTCCGCAACGAGGGAGCTGACTCCAGTCACTCACCGGAGTTCGCGATGATCGAGGCCTATCAAGCATATGGCGATTGGGATTCCATCGCCGCGCTGACTCGTGATCTCATCCAAGAGGCTGCCTTCGCGGTCTATGGATCTCATGTGGTTACTCATCATGATGGTCGTCAGCTCGATCTAGGTGGAACGTGGCGTGAAGCAAACCTCTTTGACTTAATCTCCGAAGGTGTGGGTGAAGTTGTGACCGCGCAAACCTCCCTTGATGAATTAAAGGTAATCGCAACAAAACTCGGTATAAAGATCGATCCTAAGTGGGTTCCCGGCAAGTTAGCCGAAGAGATCTTTGAACATGTCACCGAAGGCCAATTGATGGAGCCGATCTTCGTGCGCGGCTTCCCAGTTGATACCTCGCCGCTCGTACGGGCACACAGAACTACTCCTGGCCTCGTCGAGAAGTGGGATCTCTACGTTGAAGGCTTTGAACTTGCAACTGGATACTCTGAGTTGATCGATCCAGTCATTCAACGTGATCGCCTAGTGGAACAAGCAGCCTTGGGTGCTAAGGGAGATGTCGAGGCGATGAACCTTGATGAAGATTTCTTGCGCGCTATGGAGTACGGAATTCCTCCGATGGGTGGAATGGGTATGGGCGTTGATCGGCTCTTGATGACTCTGACTGGCTTAGGTATTCGCGAAACCATTCTCTTTCCACTCGTGAAGCCAGAGGAACAATGAGTGATGTAATTGTTCGCCCAGCGCGAACTTCGGATATCAAGGCTATCCGCGCCATCATCGATACCTATGTTCTCGGGCGTCGTCTACTCGCCAAGGAGACAGTCACGCTTTACGAGACTGTCCAAGAATTCACCATTGCTGAGTACGAAGGAGAGATTGTCGGGTGTGGTGCGCTCCACGTGCTCTGGGAGGACCTCGCTGAAGTTCGCACAGTGGCAGTCCTGGAATCCATGAGGGGCAAGGGGGTTGGCAATGCGATTATCGGAAATATTGTCGAGCGCGCCCGCAGCCTGGGCGTGGAGCGGATCTTCTGCCTCACATTTGAGACCGAATTCTTTGGCCGCAACGGCTTTGAAGTGATCGAAGGAACGCCTGTCGAACCTGAGGTTTATCAGCAATTATTACGCTCTTACGACGAAGGCGTCGCCGAATTCTTGGATCTAGAGCGGGTAAAGCCCAACACCTTGGGTAATACTCGAATGCTTCGCATCCTCTAGCCCGTCAAATCTCTCGGGGTTGTCTCAGCCTTCGAGAAGGGCATAAATCACCCCGAAACCGTGTTACAGGTAGGCTAATCCTAAGTAAGTAGAAAGAGGTGCCCCCATGTTTGAGCGCTTTACAGATAGAGCCCGCCGCGTCGTTGTCCTGGCGCAGGAAGAGGCTCGCATGCTCAACCACAACTACATCGGCACCGAGCACATCCTTCTGGGTTTAATCCATGAGGGGGAGGGCGTTGCCGCCAAGGCCTTGGAAGCTCTCGGTATCTCACTTGAGGCTGTGCGCTCGCAGGTCGAGGAGATCATTGGCCAGGGCCAGCAAGCCCCTTCCGGTCATATTCCATTTACACCGCGCGCTAAGAAGGTTCTTGAACTCTCTCTCCGTGAGGCGCTACAACTCGGCCACAATTACATTGGCACCGAGCACATCCTGCTGGGACTGATCCGCGAAGGCGAGGGCGTCGCTGCACAAGTATTGGTAAAGCTAGGGGCTGATCTCAATCGGGTTCGCCAGCAAGTAATCCAGCTTCTCTCCGGTTACCAAGGCAAGGAGCCCGCTGCACAAGGTGGACCGGCCGAAGGAACACCATCAACGTCACTGGTACTCGATCAATTCGGACGTAACCTGACCCAGGCTGCCCGCGAAGGAAAGCTTGATCCTGTAATCGGTCGCGAAAAAGAGATTGAACGTGTCATGCAAGTTCTCTCACGCCGTACCAAGAACAATCCAGTCCTCATTGGTGAGCCAGGTGTTGGAAAGACTGCGATTGTTGAAGGGCTTGCTCAGGCAATCGTTAAGGGTGACATCCCCGAGACCCTACGTGACAAGCAGCTCTACTCTCTTGACCTTGGCGCACTTGTTGCCGGCAGTCGCTACCGAGGAGATTTCGAAGAGCGCCTAAAGAAGGTTTTAAAAGAGATCCGCACGCGTGGCGATATCGTCCTCTTTATCGATGAGATTCATACTCTCGTCGGCGCTGGAGCAGCTGAAGGCGCGATTGATGCAGCCAGCATCTTGAAGCCAATGCTCGCTCGCGGTGAACTGCAGACAATTGGCGCAACCACGCTTGATGAGTATCGCAAGCACCTTGAGAAGGATGCTGCTCTTGAGCGTCGCTTCCAACCGATTCAGGTTGCCGAGCCAACTCTTACCCACACAATCGAGATTCTTAAGGGTCTGCGCGATCGCTACGAGACCCACCACAAGGTTTCCATCTCGGACTCTGCGTTGGTCTCTGCTGCAACGCTGGCAGATCGATATATCTCTGATCGCTTCCTGCCAGATAAGGCTATTGATCTGATCGATGAAGCTGGGTCACGTCTGCGCATCCGTCGCATGACAGCTCCACCAGAGCTCCGCGAATTCGATGAGAAGATTGCTCGCGCTCGTAAAGATAAAGAGTCCGCGATCGATGCGCAGGATTTTGAAAAGGCAGCTTCTTTCCGCGACAAGGAAAAGACCCTCCTCGCAGAGAAAGTTGATCGCGAGAAGACCTGGAAGGCAGGCGACCTTGACGTCGTCGCTGAAGTCGATGAAGAGTTGATTGCAGAAGTGCTCTCACACTCCACTGGAATTCCAGTCTTTAAGTTGACCGAGGAAGAGACAGCGCGTCTCTTGCGTATGGAAGATGAGTTACACCGTCGTGTGATCGGACAAGATCAAGCGATTCGTGCGCTCTCCCAAGCCATTCGTCGTACCCGCGCTGGCCTCAAGGATCCAAAGCGTCCTGGTGGCTCATTCATCTTCGCTGGCCCATCCGGCGTTGGCAAGACTGAACTCTCTCGGACCCTGGCCGCCTTCCTCTTTGGTGATCAGGATGCCTTGATTCAACTCGATATGTCTGAGTACTCCGAGAAGCACACCGCCTCACGCCTCTTTGGTGCACCTCCAGGGTATGTCGGTTATGACGAGGGCGGACAGCTGACCGAGAAGGTACGTCGTAAGCCATTCTCTGTCGTTCTCTTCGATGAGATCGAGAAGGCACATCCAGATATCTTCAACTCGCTTTTGCAGGTTCTAGAAGATGGACGCCTGACTGACTCTCAAGGACGTGTCGTTGATTTCAAGAACACGGTGATCATCATGACCACCAACCTTGGAACTCGCGATATCTCAAAGACCTTGGGACTCGGCTTCCACAACTCCGATGATGTTCTCGGCAATTACGAGCGGATGAAGGGGAAGGTCAGTGATGAGTTGAAGCAACATTTCCGCCCTGAGTTTCTCAACCGTATCGATGACATCGTGGTCTTCCACCAACTCTCAGAGGGCGAAATCATTCAGATCGTAGATCTCATGATCGCTAACCTCGATGAGCGCCTGCGCGCGAAAGATATGGGAATCGAACTTACCTCTGCAGCAAAGTCACTTCTCGCTAAGCGCGGATACGACCCTGTATTAGGTGCGCGACCACTGCGTCGCACGATTCAGCGCGAAATCGAAGATGTCCTCTCAGAGAAGATTCTCTTTGGCGATGTTAAGCCAGGAGAGATCACCTTGGTCGATGTCGTAACGGTTGATGATAAAGAGACATTCACCTTCACGGGTGTAGTGAAGTCGACGATGCCAGATACACCTGGTGATCTCGCGGAGACCAGCTCTAACTAATTAGGAAGCCTGAAACTTTTGCCGGTGGTCTCAATGAGGCCATCGGCAATAAGTGTTTTTAGTGCCTGTTCCACTTGAGAGCTATCGTGCCAGAGCTCTTGCACTCTTCGCGTAGTCATCTTCTTCTCTTCACGCAGCGCCTGCACTATTACCCCACGGCACTGGCGATCTGTCCCCACCCAGGCTTGGGAGTTGCGAACCGACTCTGATTTTGGGTAACCAGCTTTGCGCCAGCCACACTGTCGCTTTAGGGGGCAGTCGGCACAATCTGGGTTCTTGGAGGTGCATACGAGAGCGCCAAACTCCATAGTTGCGGCCGCCCACTTTGCTCCATCGGCTGGAATTAATTCGGCGCGCAGCCTTCTTTCGATTTGCGACGGGGAGGGCGTCGGAAATTCCACTCCATCGATCACTCGAGCGAAGAGGCGACGAATATTTACATCGAGGACCAACGTCGATTGATTGAAGGCGAAGGCTGCGATCGCAGCCGCGGTGTATTCACCGACACCTGGAAGAGATCGCAGATCTGTAAGATCATTTGGTACTGCATTCTTATAATCTCGAGCGATGATCGTGGCAGATTCGTGCAGGCGCAGCGCGCGCCGTGGGTAGCCCAACCTTCCCCAATCTGTGATTACTTCAGAACGCTTGGCCTTTGCAAGATCGCGCGGGGTGGGCCACTTAGCTAGCCACTTCTCCCAGACGGGAAGCACGCGTTGCACCGGGGTCTGTTGCAACATGAATTCGCTGACCATTACTCCCCACGGAGTGGTTCTGCGCCAGGGTAGGTCACGCTTGTTCTGATCGAACCACTCGAGGACGATCTCTTGGCGCACTAGTTGATCTTCACCTTTGCAATAGCTTGTTCAATTCGTGAGACTTCGAGAATTTCGATGCCACTTACCTTGAGATCAGAACCGACTGGAACCATCGCGCGCTTGAAACCCAGTCGGGCCGCCTCGGCAATGCGTTGTTGCACTCCTGTGATCTTGCGAATCTCACCAGCCAGACCAACTTCGCCGACTGCGACCAAATCAGCGGGAAGGGCCAGACCTTTAGCAGCCGAAGCTACAGAGAGCGCAACGGCGAGATCAGCGGCTGGCTCGGAGATCTTCATCCCACCCACCGTTGCGACATAAATATCGCGACCAGATAAGCGAATTCCGGCGCGCAGTTCAAGGACAGCGAGGGTCATCGCAGTGCGCGGGTTATCAAGGCCCGAAGTGACGCGTCTGGCATTTCCAAAGTCACGACCCTCAGCAACAGGAACTCCAACGAGGGATTGGATCTCAGCGAGGAGTGGGCGACGCCCTTCAAGAGCGACGGTCACACAAGTGCCTGGCACCGGTTCTGTATGACGACTTGTGAAGAGGCCTGTTGGATCAGGCAGCCCCACGATGCCAACATCGGACATATCGAAGCAGCCAACTTCGTCGGCGGCACCAAAACGATTTTTGGTCGCACGAATTAGTCGCAATCGCGAGTGGCGTTCTCCCTCAAATGTGAGGACCACATCCACCAAATGTTCGAGAATGCGTGGACCGGCAATTGAGCCATCCTTTGTTACATGTCCAACAAGAACGAGAGTTATATTGCGTTCCTTAGTGATTCTGATCAGTGCGGCAGCGATCTCACGAACTTGAGTTACGCCACCGGGAGCGCCATCTACTGCGCTACTAGAAATAGTTTGGACCGAGTCAATAATCAGTAGTTCAGGTTGCACTGCATCAAGGTGGGAGATGATGGCGCTGAGGTCGTTCTCAGCAGCTAACCAGAGTTGCGGATCTATCGCTTTTAAGCGGTCTGCTCGCACTCGAATCTGAGATGCGGACTCTTCACCGCTAACGTAGAGAGCTCGCATCTGCGCCCGTGCAGACTCTGCTGCGACAGATAAAAGAAGCGTGGATTTTCCAACGCCCGGCTCACCAGTCAACAATATTGCCGCTCCCGGAACCAGCCCGCCTCCAAGGACGCGATCCAGTTCTCCCACACCGCTGGTGCGTGATTTGGCGCTTTCGATACTGACATCGCCAATTGGAGTCGCAGCTTGCGAGATCGCTCCGGGAACTAGTGAGAGTTTCTTGGGAGCGGAGATCTCTTCAACGCTGCCCCAAGCTTGGCACTCGCCGCAACGTCCTACCCACTTTGTTGAAGTCCAACCGCATTCACCGCAGCGGTATGGATCTTTCACTGGTGCTTTAGCCATCAGCGTCTACTTCTGTGCACCGATCGTGGCCGGATGAATAATAAAGAGTGGAAGTTCGCGCTTTTTGGACTCCTTGGCGGTAGCAGCGATGGCCTCCATTCGTGCATCACAGAATTTTTTGAGCTCTGCATAGCCTTCTGCACCCATTAGCGCGACTAACTCATGTTGATTGGAAATATAGACGGGTTCGCGACCGACATGAGCTTCAGTATTTGCCGTGCAGTACCAAGCAAATTCAGCCCCACCATCGCCCCAAGCGAGTCGTTCGTATTCCCCGATGACCGTCACAGATATTTCACGTTCGCCGAATTCGCGGGTTTCAAAGGAGCGGCGAATCGGCAATTGCCAGCAGACATCCGGTTTGGTCTCGACAAAGTGCACGCCCTCTTTTTGCGCAAGGTGGTGCAGTACGCAACCAAAACTTCCGGTGAATCCCGGAGCCTCATACCCTTTGCGATTGAGGAAGATGCAGGAGTCCTCCACCTTACGCGTCTTGCGATCGCCATCCAAGCCAACTTCAGAGATACGGAGCACGCCCTTGCTCTTCTTTGGCTGTGCTTCTGTATAGAACTGCCACATCTCGGGAGTCAGTCGCTCGGCGACCTTGAGAGTGCGCGCCTCATCATCTGAATCGGAGTAGTAAGCGCCATCGGAGCAGCAGCCAGCGTCAGGCTTATCAGCGTCGATGCCGCAACAACCGGCACCGTAGATGCACTGCCAGTACGAGGTGAGCCAGGTTAGGTCACACCGGAAGAGCTCCTCCGGTTTGGCGGGGTCGGCGAACTCTACGAAATCACGCGCAAATCCATCTTTAACTTCTGGCATAGTGCGAGAGCCTACTAGTGCGCTCTGTCATCGGTCGCTTCAACCTACCTCCTAGGGAGGGGGCCATTGGCTAGGCTAACTGCCGTGAAGCAGATCGACATTAAGAGCGCCCAGGTAGGTCTGATTGGCGTTGGAAATATGGGGGAAGCGCTACTAGTCGCTCTCCTTAAAGCAGGAGCCGAACCCCAGAAGATTAATTTTGCAGTACGTCGGGCGGAGCGCAGCTCTGAACTGGCCGCGCGGTATCAGATCACGCCGGCGAGCATCGAAGAGATGGCTGCAACAAGCGATGTCTTGATGCTCATTGTGAAGCCACAAGATCTCGAGACGATTATGGAGCGGATTGCGCCAACCTTAAACCCCGATGCATTGGTCATTTCATTTTTGGCGGGTAAGAAGATTGCAACGATCGAGAGTGGTCTAGGCAATCCAGCAGTTGCACGAGTTATGCCTAATACCCCAACCCTCCTCGGGGTAGGTATGTCCATACTTTCATATGGTTCCAACGTTCGTGCAGATCAGAAGCGCTTTGTAGAGACCTTCTTGCGGGCCGCTGGAAAGAGCGTTGAGGTAGCTGAGCCACTACAAGATGCGGCCACGGCAACGAGCGGTTCAGGGCCCGCTTATTTCTTCGCCTTTGTTGAGGCTATGGTGGCAGGAGCTGTAGCGATGGGAATCGATGAGGACGTAGCGAGCACATTGGTGGTGCAGACCATCGTTGGCGCCGCAAAGATGTTGGAGGAATCTGGCAAGAGTGCGACGGTACTCCGTGAAAATGTCACCAGCCCCAAAGGTGTGACATACGAGGGTTTGCAAGTAATTGCCCAAGGGGATTTGCCAGGGCTAGTAGCACGGGCGATGCAGGCGGCTGCTGATCGCTCGCGGGCCATGGCGTGAAGAGAACACTTCTTCTCGCTCTTGCCATTTCGATCTTCCTCGCTTCTTCGGCTTCTGCAGCAACAACGGCGCCGCCGATAGCCATACCTTTGCTTCCGCTCTCACCAACTGTTTCAACTAATTTCACCGGCGGGGATGAAATCTCACAACTGCTGACTAGTCCCACAAATATTCTCGTATTCGGAACCATTGAAACAACTACCTCGCAGCTCGTTATCTCACCTCCACTCGGTGGTAGTGATGGATTTATCTCTGCTCTCACTCCACAAGGAGGTAGAGCTTGGGACCTGCGCCTGGGTACCGCCGGCGATGATGTGGCGACTGCTGGATGCCTGGATACCCAAGGAAATATCTGGGTAGCAGGTGCCTCGACGAACCCCGCCTCTTCGCTCTCTGGATTAACCCGCTTAACCGTCTGGGAGGTGAGCTCTACAGGTTCACTAGTCAATACCTTCACAAAGGACCTATCAGATATAGATATTCCAACCTCAATTGCAATCAAAGGCGGCAACTTCATCCTGCAGGGGGTTTCGGCCAAGTCGGGATTTCCGACCTTTGCCGTCACAGTTTCGCCTCTCGGGGCGATAGGTCCAGTAAAAAACGCCACCGCAAAACCCGCACCAAATGCTCAGAACTTTTATGTAGCGAGTTCGGCTTACGGATGGCAGAGTTTTAACAGTACAAAATCTGTTAAAGGTGTGCTGGGATTAGGCTCCCCTCAAGGGATCAATTATCTTTTGAAGAGTTCGCTTAAAGATAAAGTATTGAAAGCAGCTTATTCGGTTCAAGGTGCTCCGCTCGCCATGCAATATCAACCCAATATTGGCGTGGTACTTCTAACCCAAGGATCGGGTAGTTACTTTCTAAATATTCTGCACACGAAGTAGACCAAATAGCGAAGTGTTAAATTGCTCTGAAGAGTTGGAGTTTTCCGCCGACCCCAACGATTGCGTAGCGCACTTTATTGATGGTGATCCAGGATGCACCTAATGTGTTTGAAAGATCGGTTGTCGTCACAAGTGAGACCGTTTGATCAGCATTATTAATTGCACAGAGGCGATTTTGGCAATTAAAGAGGGTGTGCGCCCCATCAGTACTCAAAGGTGCGCTTGGTGTGCCGTAGATATCTGTGCTCGCCGGGACCACCAGGCCATTGTTGGAGATATCAACCATGCGAAGCTGATTTGGATCCGGGATCGACGAACCACTCGCAGCCATCCAGACTCCACTTACATCCCCGCCTTGGAGTGCGAGTGCCACGTCATAACCTGCAACTGCTACATCTGCGCCGTAAGAATCGAGTGAGGTGTACTGCCAATCTTCTGGATACGAGCTGGCACGCTGAGCGAGTCTTACCTCGCCTTGCAGGGCTTGCTTCATCTGATTGATCTGTAAAATTGAGTCATAAAGTACGTAGACCGAGCGACCAACGTTGAGCGCCTTGAGATGGAATGCAACATCGCCTGTAGTTCTTCCGTTGGTGGTGCGATCACCATCAACAACCTGATACTCCCACCTTCCGATGGTGGATCCGAGTTGGACTGCGGCAAGGAGAATTCCTTCGCTGTTGTCGCGATAAAAGATTTGCAATCCATCAGCGGTATCAACACAGGCATTTGCACCGCTTACATCGCTGGCAGTTCTTACGCGATTTATATCATCGTATTTAATAACCTGGGAGCCGTTGCCATCGACGACGGTAAAGGTCCACTTCTTGCCGTTATAGCCGGCGTAGCGCAGCTCTTTGTTAGAGAGATCGGCATAAACGATATCGAGTCGTTGGTTCTTTCCGGCAGCCGAGGTACAAACTGAAACGCTCCCTGCGACATTGTCGGTTGTGCGACCGCCAACGGTGGAGTTTCCATCCACCACACTCTTCACCCAGGCTTTGCCATTCCAGATGGCAATCTTCAGATCCCCACTTTTTCCATCGCTATAGACGACGGTGGGGGAGCCTCTAAATGTGGTGGTAGCGAGAAACTTTGCATCGGCAGTTCCATCTAATGTACTTGCTTTCCAAGGCGCCTGAGGGAAGATCGCGTTGCTTGATTGTCCGGGTGACGTTCCCAATTGATTGCTCGCCGTGACGGTAAATGAGTAGTGCGAACCATTTTTTAACCCAGTAATTGTTACTGGACTAGATGTACTCTGAACCGAATTTCCAGTCTCGTTAACGGTGATGTTGTATGACGTCACCTGCGAAGTTCGGGCATTGTCCGGCGGATCAAAACTGATGATCGCAGAACTATTGCCAACTAACGCGAAGACATTTCGTGGGGCATGTGGGATCCCGACCGGGATACCTGCCGGAGGCTTGAGACGCATGTCAGCGAGCATTGCAAGGACAAGTGAGCCCGGTGAATGAAAGACAGCACCTCCGGGCCAAGCTGGAGTCATGAGCGCATTGGCTCCATCTTGAAAGGTCGTTTCATCGAGGTGGCTTACTGAGGAGCCGCCTTCGTAGGGATTAGGCGTGTAGAGCAAAGGTTTGATTCCATTATTGGCGGCGATGCCGCCAGCTCCGGACCAGACGATGGTGTTCTGTAGAGCAGCTCCTAGAGCTAGTGATGGGGAGGCGATATCCATAAGGCGCCCACCATCGGGAGTTTGGGCGTATGCATCGAAGGGAGTTGGCTGATCAATGCTGCCGTACTGCGAGATTGGATCGTAGGAGTCGTTGGAGAGAAAACCTAAACCGTGAGCGACTTCATGCAAGATGATCGACTCTAAGTCGTAAAGATTTGACGGACAGTTTCCGTCGGTCCCAAGGTAGAAAGCATTTGCCATCGTGGAGTTAATGTTGATGGAAATTTCCGGGTTGGCTGGATCTAGATCTTTTTTCGCGATTGCATTTGCCATCGCTGAGGAGTACCAGAGAGTTGAATCTGGAGCACCAGGAAAGCCATGGAAGAAACTCACGGGAGATGCGGCCGCCAAAATTCCAGATGTGCCTTCTGGTACAAAATTAGCAACGACATTGACTGGAACGCTCGAGCTCCAATTGTCAGACCAGGTATCGATGGCCGCCTGCACCGCGAGTTGATCTGCGAGTGGAACGTTTGAGTAGGTGACCTTGAATGTGCTGAGGGCTCCGACGTGTTTGCCGAGTGGCGGCGCGATTGGGGCCGTGACGCGGGGAGAACTGCTCTTGGGAGCGGCGGAGGATTTGTAGAGGTTCACCCAGGGAGCTGGAGTCTTCTCGACGGGGAGCGCCTGTGCGGGGGCTACGCTGGAGAAGAGGGTTAGGAGAAGGCTGGCGAGCAAGGGTTTTACCAAGAATCGGGCTCGCATAGTGAAAAATCTTAGCGGTCTGCGAGGATAGGACCCGTGCAACAGGTTCAGATCTACTCCCGCCATGGATGCCATCTCTGCGATGATGCCTTGGCAACCTTAAAATTGCTGCAGAAAGAACTGAGTTTTGAGATTGAAGAGATCTTTATCGATGGGGTGGCAGAGCTAGAGCAGAAATACGGTGAGCAGGTGCCTGTCATTCAGATAGACCATAAGCAGCATGATTTTTTTCGAGTCGATCCAGTTCGCTTCCGCAAGGCGCTCTCATCCAAGTAGTAAATTTTTTGGACTAATTGTCTTTTGAGAGAACTTCATCGGCATCAATGATGCGATAGGCATAGCCCTGCTCGGCCAAGAAACGCTGGCGATTTTGGGCGAAATCTTGATCAATGGTGTCTCTGGCGACCAGCGAGTAGAAGCGAGCTCCACGTCCATCAGCTTTAGGTCGCAAGATTCGACCAAGACGTTGGGCCTCTTCTTGACGCGAACCAAATGTTCCAGAGACTTGGATCGCGATCGTTGCATCGGGAAGGTCCACTGAAAAATTTGCAACTTTAGATACGACGAGACATTTAATCTCGCCGCTGCGGTAAAGGTTGAATAACCTTTCGCGCTCTTTCACCGGGGTATCCCCCTTGATCACTGGAACACCCAGCTCTTCACCTAGCGCATCGAGTTGATCAAGGTATTGACCAATCACCAACACCTGATCATCAGCATGCGCTCTAGCGAGGGCGACCGCAACTCTATGTTTTGTAAGTGTTGTGGCACAGAAACGATAACGATCCTCTTGTTCTGCCGTTGCATAGTTCAGGCGCTCTGCATCAGTAAGGGTGATGCGAACTTCAACGCAATCTGCGGGAGCGATATAACCCTGTGACTCAATCTCTTTCCACGGAACGTCAAAGCGCTTCGGTCCGATCAGCGAGAAGACCTCACCCTCCATTCCATCCTCACGAACTAAAGTTGCTGTTAACCCCAGGCGACGGCGAGATTGGATATCAGCAGTAAACCGAAAGATTGGTGCAGGAAGCAGGTGGACCTCATCGTAGATAATCAAACCCCAGTCGATCGCGTCAAAGAGGTCCAAGTGTGCATAAACTCCTTTGCGGCGCATCGTCATGACCTGATACGTCGCGATGGTGACAGGACGGATCTCTTTCTTAGCGCCCGAGTACTCACCGATGTCATCCTCGTGCAGTGTTGTGCGGCGTAACAACTCATCGCGCCATTGCCGCGCGGCAACTGTATTGGTCACCAAAATTAGCGTTGTCGCTTTCGCATGCGCCATCGCGGCTGCTCCAACGATTGTCTTGCCGGCGCCGCAGGGGAGTACGACAACTCCAGAGCCGCCATGCCAGAAACCTTCGGCCGCCATCGCTTGATATTTGCGAATCGACCAACCCTCTTCGCGGAGCGCAATCTCGTGGTGTTCTCCGTCGACATATCCAGCGAAATCCTCTGCAGGCCAACCGAGTTTTAGGAGTGCTTGCTTAAGAAATCCGCGCTGTCCAGGATGTACGACGAGAGTTTCCTCATCTATCTGCAACCCGAGCATTGGCGCAATCTTCTTGCCACGTGTCACTTCGCGCAGCACTGCTGGGTCGCTAGATACCAGGGTCAACCCGTGAACCGGGTGCGCCTCTAGGCGCAGGCGTCCGTAACGAGACATGGTCTCGGCAATATCTACCAAGAGCGCGTGGGGCACTGCATAACGCGAATATTGCAAGAGGGTATCGATGACCTTTTCTGCATCTAGCCCTGCAGCACGCGCATTCCACAACCCAAGAGGAGTCAAACGGTAGGTATGGATATGTTCAGGAGATTTTTCTAGTTCAGCGAAGGAGGCTATTGCTCTACGACATTCGTCGGAGAGTGGGTGATCTATATCGAGAAGTAAAGTCTTATCACTTTGAACGATTAGCGGGCCATCAGCCATTAATTAATTCCTTAATGAGCCCCGCGATGAGCGAGATTCTATTTTCGATTCGACTCGCAAAGATGTGTTCGTGGGCCGCATGTGCGCCATATCCAGAGGCCCCAAGCCCGTCGAGAACTCTGCCCCCGACTGCCGCAGCGATATTTCCGTCGCTCGCCCCACCCACGGAGACATGACCAACCGGCGGAAGCCCCAACTTCTTGGCAACCTCTTCAATGAGTTGATAGAGATCGGCGGTGGCGGCGTGCTCTAGCGGCGGACGATTAATTCCACCTGCAATCTCAATGCGAGCATCGGGATCACTAGGTTGTAAAGATTTGATTGCAGTGTCGATACGTACCAGCTCACTGGCTAAAAAGGAGCGGGCATCGATATCAAGTGTTGCGATCGCGGGGACGGTATTGGTGGTGGATCCAGAGTGCATCAAGGTTGGCACAACGGTGGTGCCGTGCTCAGAGCTCTCTAGAGCCGCCATAGCTAGAACGATCTTGGAAATTTCTACAGTTGCGTTGATTCCCTTTTCAGGTTCAAGTCCGGCGTGGGCGGCGCGACCGTGAACGGTGATGCGATACATCGAAGTTCCCTTGCGCCCAATCTTTACGGTGTCATCGATAGAAGATTCAAAGATCAGGGTGGCTTTGGCCTCGCGCGCCAACTCTTCGATTAATCCGCGTGAAGCGTGTGAACCAATCTCTTCATCCGTGGTTCCGACAAGCGCAACTTTGGTAGCAGCGTTTGGGATCGCTTTAAGGGCATACATAGCTTGCAGGAAGCCAGATTTCATATCAAAAATTCCCGGGCCAAAGATCTGATCACCCTCCTCGCGCCAGAGCGGGAGATATGAGTCAATCGGCCAGACGGTATCCAGATGACAGAGCAACACCACATCGGGTTTGTCAGCACCCCACCAAAAAACTGGACGTCCACCATAGCTACGTACTTCTGCAGTAGGAGTTAGGTTCCGGTTGGAGATCTCTACGGCCAGATCGATTACTCGGGCACATGCTTCGAGATCTTCGCTGGGGGACTGGCACTCGACGAGTTCGCGGAGCTCTGAGAAGAATGTCATTGGATAAGCCTAGTTGGCGGGGCTTACGCCGGTGATGCGAGGGATGCGAAAGTGCGTGATTTCACCGGTCGCGTGGTCACGCGCCACGAGCGTTCCCAAGGAGATGGATAAGGGATCAATGAGTCGATTGGAGACGCCACCATTTGTATCCGCGTAACCGATGGTAAGACTGGCGCGCTCCTCAATATATTGGTGTAGTAGATCGACGGTCTCATTTGCCGTGGTTCGAGGCACTTCACGGGGTTTATGTGAACTAGCCCGCTCCCCGGCGCGCAGGGCGCGCAGTGCTGCAGCAATTAGCGTTTCTCCGGGAGAGGTCAACTCGGCGATTACGCGAGGAGGTTTTGGGCGAGCCTTCGCGCGGCGCACCGTTGGGGCGGAGATGAGCACCCCAGTGGCATTTTCAGCAGCAGGTAGATAGCCGGCATCACGTAGAACGCGCATTAATTCATTGCTCTCGCCATCACAAATAAGAACTTGCGGCGCGAGTTTACGTAGACGCAAATGATCAATGCGTTTATCGTGCAGTATTTCTTGGATCAGTCCCTCATCTTCGCAACGCAGATAAGAGTTGGTGCTCCCGACCCGCAATCGACCGTGGCGCTTTGCAACATCACCGATGAGATATTCCAAAGGTTGGGGCATCGGAGTTTTAGAGATTTTCTTGAGGAAATCTTTGATCTGATCGCCTGTCTGTCCATGGTCTAAACCGCGTCGGATGGAGGCTTCGCTAAAGCGATAGACGCTAGCGCCACCTCTGCTCTCGATATCAGCGATCGTTCCAATAGCATTGGCTAGCTCCAAAGTGAGCGGCCCAGGAGCGATGGCGCTGTTATCTGCTTGAATCAAAATATGGTCAACCGGTTTTGGAAGCGCTGCCTCAATGCCAAGTTCTTCTTGCCGCAGAAGAGCTGAGGCAAATGATGAAAGTGCGCCTTGCCCCGTAAGGCCCAACCACTCCGCTTCGCGCAAGATCCATTCGATGTAATCGCGATTGACTCGACTTGGTAGAAGCCAAGCTATCGTCGCTGTGATCGAATCAAGCGTTGGATCAATTTCAGGGTGTTCCAGGAGCAGTCGCAAGACCGCCTTCTTCAAAGTGGATACTCCACCGCGGTCTAATTCGGGGCCGAGCGCGGCAATATTTTTAGTATCTGCTTTACCGATTAGTCCACTGACGCGCGAGGTTTCTAGCCAGAGAGAGGTCAGCGCGTGCCACTGCTCCTCAATGCTTTTGGTGAGCCAAAGGTCAAAGGCGCTCGTAGGAAGTATTTGATCATCGGTATCGATAACGATGAGCCCACCGATGTAGAGAAGTTCTGCGACAAAGGCGGCGCAGGGTTCGGAAATTCCTAAATGCTCTGCAGTCCTCTTGAGATCGCGGACGCCAACTCCTCCAGAGCGCAGCGCGGTCGGTGGTTCATCGGACCAGTTATGGCCCAGCTCTTCGGCCCACCGGACAAAAGTTGAAATATTTGCAATTGCGGCGAGGTCAGCGGCCTTTTGTTTGCGGGCAACTCCTACGACTTCCGGTTGAGTGGGCTGCAGGGATTTAAAGACCTTGCCTTCGCGCAGATGCATCGCGACCTCACGAGGCAAGAGCACGGTCTGCGAATCAAATGGAATGAGAAAGTTCTGCTCTAGTAGCCACTTAATGGCTGGTGGCGCTTTCTTGACATCGGCAACCTGACCCTTGGGAGGTCCCCAGACCATCTTCTGCAAAGTTTCGACTGCCCCTTTGGGCGCCGCTTCTAGGAGAGCGAAGTCGACAGGCTTCTGGCTCTTTGCCCCGAGACCTGCTGGATTCTCGCCGATCAAGGTGCGTACGTTGGTGGGGATCCGATAGCGCTCGCCATCCCGGTAGAGCAGTGCAAGTTCCCACAAGGAGTTGACCGCGCCAATCGCTTCGCTGGTGGTCACGCTCATAATCTGATGCAGGGAGACAGGCTCCTCGAGAGTGCATATAGCGGTCAGGATATCGAGGCGGAACCTATCGAGGCCTTCACGAGCGCGCAACAGACTGGGAGCCGAGTTAGCGCGAGCGGCCAAGGCCATGAGATCTGTTGGAACTGGAGAGATGAGGTCAGGGCGCAGCGTAAAGAGCGCTTTGATCTCATCATCAGATCGGTTGCGAAGCTCCTCGGTGAAGGAGGTGGTTGAGTTCGACATAACTGCCCTACATTACTGGGCTTTAGCTATCGGCCGCGCCGCCAACTTCTTGGGGAGAGCAGGGTAGCGATTTTGACCAGTCGTCCGAGCATGGGAGCTGCCAATTTCTTGAGTCCACGCATCCGCCTAAAGTCGTAAATCGGCCAATTCTCGCGCAGGGCATGAATCTGAAGCAGGGTATCTGGGTTGATGGCTCTGGGGTTGCCCACCGCTTGCAGCAGAGGGATGTCGTGATGGCTATCGGAGTAGGCGTAGGAATTTTCCAGGTCTATTCCTTGCGCCTCTGCGAGCTCTCTGACCGCGAGCGCTTTATTTGGACCATGTAGGAGTTGGCCGATCAACCTTCCGGTGTAGACGCCATCTTTAACCTCGGCAACTGTTCCCAGCGCCCCGGTGAATCCCAACCGCTTGGCGATCAGATCGGCCAAATCCTTGGGTGTTGCTGTGACGAGCCAGACCTCTTCATCTTGGTCAAGGTGATTGTTTGCAATTTCAATCGTTCCTTGCCAAAGAGCAGGGGAGACGTACTCGTCGTAGACCTCAATGCCCATCTTCTCAATAACTGAGGCCTCATGCCCTCGGAAGAACTCACAGGCAGCGCCCTGAATCTTGGCGATCTCCTCTTTGTTCTCCACACCAGAGAGTCGATATCTTAAATTGGCCATCACGAAGTTGGAGATATCCTTCTTTGTAAAGAAGCCTCTTTGATACATCCCCTTGCTGAGAAAGAAGAGGGATGAGCCTCGCATCAAGGTGTTATCGACATCAAAGAAAGCTACTCGCTTCTGGGTGAGCGCCATATCACTAGCCTAGCCACCCTTCGTGAATCTCTCGCGCAGGCTCCATCTAGCGCCTCCTTTATGCTTACTCCATGACATCTACCGTTCACTTCCTGCGACACGGAGAAGTCCACAATCCCGAGAAAATTCTTTACGGTCGCCAGCCTGGTTGGTACCTCTCAGAGCGCGGGCAGGAGATGGCGAAGACTGTCGCGGAGTGGTCAAAGCAATTCGACCTGGGCGCCGTTTTTGCATCACCACTGCAGCGCGCACAAGAGACCGCGCGCCCACTAGCGGCAGCGCACAACCTCGAGATCATCACAAATGAAAATCTCATTGAGGCTGCAAATGTATTTGAGGGTAAGAAGTTTGAGATGGGTTCCGGCGTCCTGCGCCACCCAAAATCATGGCGCTATCTGACGCGACCTTGGGTCCCTTCATGGGGAGAACCTTACGAGCAACAGGTAGAGCGGATGTTGGCTGCGCTCTTTGCCGCACGCGATGCCGCAGGCGGAAAGGATGCCTTCGCAATTTCGCATCAACTTCCTATTTGGATTCTCCGCTCTGCAGTTGAAGGTCGCCGCATGATGCACGATCCGCGCAAGCGCGAGTGCACTCTTGCTTCGGTGACTAGTTTTCACCTCGACTCAAATGGGGATATTGAAGGAGTCAGCTACTCAGAGCCGGCGCGTCATCTCTTGCCGGAGAAGAAATGAAGCGGCTAGGCATAGTTATCTTTGCCTCACTCTTTCTCTTGACCGGATGTTCAACTGGCGGACTTTCTACTTCCAATCAAAATGCCTTCGTCTCCGGGGACGGCGTCGCGGTTTATGTACAGCCAGCCGACAGAAAGCCCGCACCCACTCTTTCAGGAGCAACCTTGACGGATGGCAACCTCACTCTCTCCACAGGAAAAGTCACAGTACTTAATGTCTGGGCCTCGTGGTGTTCACCCTGTCGGGCGGAGGCTCCACTCCTCTCTGACTTTGCTACTAAGTACAAGTCACAAGGAGTTCAATTCGCTGGAATCCTGACGCGCGATAACGTATCAGCGGCGCAAGAGTTCGCCAGACGTTTCAAGTTAAATTACCCCACCTTTATCGATGACTCTATCTTGGCGAAATTCCGTAACTCCCTAGTCCCAAATGCCATCCCAACAACACTCATTATCGATGCACATGGATATGTGGCAGCAAGAGTCAGTGGAGAAGTCACCGTTGCCCTGCTTTCGGATTTAATCGGTAAGGTTTTGAAAGATCCACCGCATGCATAACTTCTTCGTTCACCAGGTTCTCAACGGAAATGTCTTGTTAGCGCTTCTCGTTGCAGTCATTGCCGGCTTGATCTCCTTCTTCTCGCCATGCGTACTACCTCTTGTTCCTGGCTACCTTGCCTACTCGGCAGGGATGACGGATGTTAAGAACAAGGGGCGAACGGCGCTCGGCGCGATTCTCTTTGTGTCGGGCTTTTCGGTGCTTTTTATTAGTTATGGAGCGCTCTTCGGATCACTGGGTGCGAAGATCTCTAGTGGAACACATTGGCTGCAGATCGTTCTTGGAATTCTCACCATGGGAATGGGAACGATCTTTCTTTTCAATCAAAAGTTTTACCGCTCCTTCAAACCGCAGTGGAAGTCGAACGCTGGTCTTTTAGGGGCACCACTTCTGGGATTCCTCTTCGGGCTAGGGTGGACACCCTGCATCGGTCCGACGCTCGGAGCTGTGCAAGCGCTCTCCTTCCAAAGCTCCAGCGCGCTGCGTGGGGCAATATTGAGCGTGGGATATTGCTTTGGAATTGGAGTTCCATTTATTGCTGTCGGTCTATTCTTTGATCAATCGCAGAAGTTGCGCAGCTTCATCTCTAAGCACGGCAATTGGTTAACGATCTCGGGCGGAGTCTTCTTGATTATCATCGGATTCCTGCAGGCAACTGGTCTCTGGGGCCACTTGATTAACTCGCTGCGTGGCAGCATCTCAAGTTTTGTGCCGGTGGTCTGATGAGCGAGACAAAGGCAACCGTGCCAGATATCGGGATTATCGGTTTACTGCGTTGGGCTTGGCGCCAATTAACCAGCATGCGTACAGCACTTATCTTGCTGATGCTCCTTGGAGTTGCGGCAATACCCGGATCGCTCTTCCCCCAACGCAACCAGAATCCGCAACGCGTTGACGCCTACTTCACATCTGACCCTACGCTCGCCAAGTGGATGGATCGTCTCCACCTCTTCAATGTCTATGCTTCTCCGTGGTTCAGTGCGATCTACCTTTTACTTTTCATATCGCTCATCGGTTGCGTTCTGCCGCGCACCTTCCATCACTTAGCAGCTATCGGAAAAAAGCCGCCACTGACTCCGCGCAATCTCGACCGGATGGAGGGATATCGCGTCGTTGCGACAGATTCCAGTCTGGCGTTGGAGAGTGCCGCTAAATGGCTAAAGCGCCACCGCTTCCGCATCCGGATTGCAGAGAATTCCATCTCTGCGGAGAAGGGTTATGGGCGCGAGACCGGGAACCTGCTCTTTCACCTATCGCTGATTTTGATCTTGGTAGGCGTTGCGCTCGGATCGCTCTTTGGAATGAAGGGCGAGGCGATTTTAAATGTCGGGGATCGATTTATTAATACGCCGACCTCCTATGACAATATTAATTACGGAAAGTTTCAAGGACAGGGCTCGCTCATTCCCTTCTCTCTCACCGTTACAAATTTCGTCGCAACGTACGACCCCGTAACTAGTCAACCCAGCAACTATGTGCTGACCACGCAGATTGCCAACCCAGTTGGTTCAACTCCGAAGACCGTGGTCATTAAGGTCAATAAACCTTGGACATCTGGAAGTACGAAGGTCTACCTGCAGGCAAATGGCTACTCACCGATCGTGACGGTGCGCGATAAGAGCGGCCACATCACCTTCCAAGGCCCGGTTATCTTCCTTCCCCAAGATAGTAATTTGAGCTCACTAGGTGCGATCAAGATTCCAGATATGACTCCTCAGATCGGCTTTATCGCCTCCTTCATTCCTACAGCAGGAAGCAGCGCAAAGCGCGGAATCTTCTCAACCTATCCAGAAGTTCTCGACCCACGCCTTGTGTTGTCTGCATGGCAGGGAAATCTCGGACTCGATAGCGGAAATCCACAATCTGTTTACTCTCTCGATACCTCAAAGATGGCGAAGATCGGCTTGAAAGCACTGACTTTGGGAAGCACGTACGACTTTGGTGTCGGATCTATCACATTCGATGGGTGGCGCGCCTGGGTCAACCTGCAGATCGTCGATGATCCTGGGAAACTTTATGCCTTGTATGGGGCTATCTTTGCGATCTTGGGGTTACTGATATCACTCTTCACACGCCAGCGCCGAATTTGGGTAAAGGTGGGTAGTGATGTTGAAATTGCAGGACTTGCCAAGAACGGAATCCCTGGACTGGAAGAAGAATTAGTAGCGCTGGCGCGAGCGCTAGAAGAGAGTAAGGGAGGTGCTGCGTGACATCAACAAACCTCGCATATTTTTCCAATGGGGCGATCTACGCATGTTTGGTGATCTTCACTATCGCCTTCTTTGCTCACACATATGAAGTTTCTTGGTCGGTAAAAAATGTAGCGGGTCACGATCGCACGGAGTTCGATCTCAATAAGACCGCGCGCGCGGGACGGCTCGGTACCGCGATGATGGTCCTCGGCTTTATTATTTTGGGGATCGCCGATTTAACTCGCGGCCTCTCTGCGCATAGGGTGCCATGGGGAAATATGTATGAGTTCTCCATCACCGGGGCTTTCATGCTGACAGGTGCATTTCTCTTTGCTTACGTGAAGTACAAAGTGCGTTGGCTTGGCCTCCCGGTCTCTATCTCTGTCTTACTCACTCTGGGTACCGCCATCACGGTGCTTTATCGTCCAAGTGCTCCCCTAGTTCCAGCACTTAAGTCTCCGTGGCTAGCGATCCACGTTTTAGCTGCGATTATCTCTGGTGGCGTATTTCTGGTCGCTAACTTGGTTGCCGCTACTTACCTTTTGATGGAGAGATACGAGAAGCGAGGGGGTCGCCCGCAGTGGGCGGAGAAGATTCCTTCTCTAGAAAATCTAGACCAACTCTCGTATCGCTTGGTGGCCTTTGTATTTCCTTTGTGGACCTTCGCTGTTATCGCGGGTGCCATTTGGGCAGAGTCCGCCTGGGGCAAGTACTGGAGCTGGGACCCTAAGGAGACTTGGGCCTTTATCACTTGGGTTGCCTACGCAGCTTATCTCCACGCCCGAGTTACTGTAGGTTGGCGCGGTCGCCGCGCAGCCTGGCTCTGTATCTTCGCCGGCTCGACATTTCTCTTTAACTATATCTGGGTCAATATTTGGGGAACCGGTTTACATACCTATTCAGGTTTGTAAGATTTAAATCTGTTTTAGGAACTCCGGATTGTCATCGGGCGGAATGATCCGACCTGGGCGCATGCGTGGACCAGATGAAGTTTTTGGACGCCCTACTGCTAGCCAAGCGATTGCTCCGAGTGAGCCGAAGAAGATAATGATGATGAGCCAAGCCCACTTAGGCAGGTTACGGACGCGATCTTGATCGGTGCGCGCGCAATCGATAAGGCCAAAAAGCCATAAAGCAAGGCCACCGAGAACAATTAGCACATCCAACATGGGTTTGAGTTTACTCGCTAAATCAGGAGTGCGATTGCCAGCGAGAGCGAAAGCAAGAGTTGCAACTTGCCGATCTGCCCCAACATCGGGATCAACTCTCTACCTTGCGCCCCAGCGCGAATCCCTTTGACGATCTGCAGTGTGAAGGGAATAAAAGCTGCAGTGACCAACGTCCAGGGTGTGATGAGGGCTGCTAAAAGCGCCGCGCCGTGGGCGAGAACAAGTAGCCCAATAAACATCTGACGCGCACGCTTATCTCCAAGACGAACCGCCAGAGTGCGCTTGCTAACGAGTGAATCCTTTGGAAGGTCGCGCAGATTGTTGATGGCAAGGAGTGAACACGAGAGCGCCCCAACCGGAATCGAGACTAAAAAGCTCTGCCATGTGATGCGATGGGATTGCACGACGAAACTTCCAACAGTTGCCACAACTCCAAAGAAGATGAAGACCGAAAGTTCACCGAATCCCGAATAACCATAGGGCTTCTTTCCACCGGTATAGGTCCACGCAGCCAGAATGCTTATCGCACCGACAAGGACTAGCCACCAGGAGACACGGATCGAAAGGATAATCCCGAGCACTCCAGCCGCTGCGAAGCAAAGAAAGGCAGCGCGCTTTACCGCTTTGGCGCTGGCGAGACCGCTGGCCACCAAACGAACTGGACCAACGCGATTGTCATCTGTCCCTCGAATGCCGTCGCTGTAGTCATTGGAGTAATTGACTGCGACCTGCAGCAGGAGGCTCACCAAGAGCGCAAGAATTGCATTGAGGTAGTTGATCGAATGATGATCGCGCCGGATAAGAGCCGTTCCAACAAGAACTGGAGAGATTGCAGCAGGAAGAGTACGCGGGCGCGCACCAGCCACCCAGATATTCTTCTGATTCATGGCCGTATTCTCTCAAACATTTGGGCCAATCTCTTCCTATCTGCCTTCTCGATAGATGCGCGAGGCAGTTCGATTTCACTTAAGAATAATTTGGGTACCGCATGTCTCCCGAATCTCTCGCGCAGCAATTCCGAGATTGCGCTCTCGTCAATCCGGCTAGAACTAGCCAAGCAGAGTTGTTGACCCCATTCCACGCTGGGAATCGCACAACTCATATATTCGCTCTCCAGATTTGCATTGAGGAAGGAGTCGATGGCGCTTAAAGAGATCTTCTCACCACCGGAAATAATCTGATCATCAATGCGGCCGGTGATTACTAATTTTCCGTCTGCGAGAGCTCCCGCGTCACTCGTTAAGAACCAGCCATCTGCGTCGGCTAGCGGTTCGGCAACCCCTAGGTAGCACTCAGCTTGCATCGCTCCTCGAAGTGCAATCCGGCCATCTTCACGTGTATCAACTTCCACGCCTTGTAGAGGGTAGCCGTCATACACGCATCCGCCACTCATCTCAGACATGCCATAAGTGGTCACGACTTTAATCTTCGCAGCCGCAGCTCTCTCTAAAAGTTCCTCTTGAGTAGCAGCGCCTCCAACCAAGACTGCCTTGGCGTTCTGCAAATTTGCTAAGAGTTCGCCTCCCTCTTTGAGAGCGCGGAAGAGTTGGGTAGGGACGATTGCTGTGAACTGATAATCAGATTCAACTATTTTGGAACCTAGCTCCAATGCACGAACAAGAACATTCACTCCGGCGATGTGATTGGTTGGAAGTAGTAGCGACCAGGAATCACCAGCCTCTGCCCTCATGTAATTGTTGGAAGCTTTGGCGCTCGCGCGCAGGGCGGTAGCAGAGAGGGCGACCTCTTTGGGTGCTCCCGTAGAGCCGCTCGTTGGTATAACAACCGCCACATTCTCTGGGACGGAGTTAAATCGGGAGGGAGCAAAGGCCAAGGCTGGCCCTTCTCCACTTAACGAAGTGGCGAGGGAGTCCATAACTTGTGGGATAGACCACGCAGAGGGAACTTCTAATAGCTCTCGCGGTGACTTATTTACCATAGCCCCCGTAGGCTATCTGCTTGGGACGAAATACTGGAAGTGAAATAGCAACGCAGAGCCGGGACCATAAGGAGATTGTGTGAGTAAGCCGTTTAAGCGTGAAGTCGGGAGCCGAGTAATTCCTGATTGGCAGGTCGGTGCCGGCGGCGAAGAATTTAAGGACATTATTTATCAGGTTGGCGATGGCATAGCCAAGATCACCATCAACCGCCCCGAAGTTCGAAACGCCTTTCGTCCTGAAACACTCAGTGAGCTGCAAGAGGCCTTTGAATTGGCGCGCGATGACGAGTCCGTCGGGGTAATTATCTTCACCGGAGCCGGCAGTGAAGCTTTCTGCTCTGGCGGTGACATTAACGTCCGCGGCGATGACGGATATATCGGAAGCGATGCTCTCGGCAAGAAGGGTATCGGTCGCCTCAACGTTCTTGACTTACAGATTCAAATTCGCCGCTTACCAAAGCCCGTCGTTGCGATGGTTGCAGGTTGGGCAGTAGGCGGGGGGCACGTACTACATGTCGTTTGTGACATCACGATTGCTGCCGACAATGCAAAATTTGGTCAGACAGGACCTATGGTCGGCTCCTTTGACGGCGGATATGGTGCCGGGCTTCTCGCTGCGCACATTGGTCAGAAGAAGGCGCGCGAGATCTGGTTCCTCTGTCGCCAATATGATGCGCAGGAGGCGCTGGATATGGGACTAGTCAACACCGTAGTCCCGATTGCGGAGCTAGAGGCCGAAACCGTTTCCTGGTGCCGCGAGATGCTACGTCACTCACCTATGGCGCTGCGCCTCTTGAAAGCCGGACTCAATGCAGCCGACGATGGTCTTGCCGGTGTGCAACAACTTGCGGGTGATGCAACGCTGCTCTTCTACCTAACTGCAGAAGGTCAAGAGGGTCGCGATGCCTACAAGGAGAAGCGCGAACCCGATTTCAATAAATTTCCACGCCGCCCCTAACAATGTTAGACGAGTACTGTCCGGATCTTCTGGTTCTTGCGATACCGCTGCGCAATAAGTTTCGCGGTATCACTACTCGCGAGGTGGCTCTTTTTCGCGGAGCGCAAGGGTGGAGCGAATTTAGTCCTTTTTTGGAGTACGACGATCACGAGGCCGCTACTTGGATGCGCGCTGCGCAAGAAGCCGCCAATGCCCCTTGGCCAAAGTTGTTTCGAAATCGCGTTGCAATCAATGCGACGCTCCCCATGGTCGAACCGACTCATGTTCGAGAGATCCTCTCGCATTTTCCTGGAAGCACAACGGTAAAGATAAAGGTTGATGACTTCGAGAAGGGCGCGTTGCTCGTTGACGAGGTTCTCAACCTCAACGCCGAGATGCGGATTCGCCTCGATATTAATGGTGGATGGAGTGCTGAACAGGCGCGCACTAACCTGCTCGAGTACCACCTTCGCTTTGGGAAGGTCTTTGATTATGTAGAACAGCCCTGCATATCGCTTAGCGATCTCGCAGAAATCAAGAGCGACATTGCAATCCCCATCGCGGTCGATGAATCTATTCGCAAGAACTTGAGTGCAGAATTTTCTTCATTCTCGAACTACGCGGATATCGCCATCGTGAAGTGGCAGCCGGTCGGTGGATTCGCCGCGGCACACACTATTGCCGAACAGGTGGGGCTCCCAGTTGTCATTTCCAGTGCACTTGAGACCGGAGTAGGGATTTCGCACGGGCTTGCACTCGCAGCCTCATTCTCGGAATTTAACTATGCCTGCGGCCTCGGGACTGTCGCACTGCTCGAAAGTGATACATCTACCCCCACGGCCATGGTTTCAGATGGCTACCTTGAGGTAGAGCGCCGCGAGCCAGTTGGTTTTGAGAGGTACCTCGCTACTCCGGAGCGCACCGCATTCTGGAAGCAACGTATCCTAAGAGTGCTGGAATTAATGGAGGGGCAGGGTTAATGAATTCAACGGCCCTTGCTCGCAATATTGTTCGCCAGTTAATTGAGGCAGGAGTGGCAGACTTTGTGCTCTCTCCCGGGTCACGTAACGCTCCGTTATCTATTGCTCTTTATGAAGCAGAGCAAGCGGGGCTTATTAATCTCCATGTGCGAATTGATGAGCGGGGGGCCGCCTTCTTTGCACTGGGCTTGAGTAAGGCATCCGATGCTTACGTCGCTGTGATCTGTACAAGCGGAACTGCAGTCGCTAACTACCATCCGGCCGCACTCGAGGCCTACCACTCCGCGAATAAATTGCTCTTCTTAACCGCGGATCGTCCTGCACACCTACGACGAACGGGAGCTAATCAGACGACCTTACAAGTCGGGTTACTTGCACCAATTGAAACCGTCGATATCGCCTCGGTCATAAACGTTTCCGAAATGTTGAGAGGTGGGCCAGCCCATCTCAATATTCAATTTGATGAGCCACTACTCGGTGATGATCGCAGCGATTGGTTGGCTGGGTTGACACCGAAAACTCTGGAGTTAGAACTCTCCAATACTCAAGAACTCTTCTCACCAGCTCGGCGTGGTCTACTGATTGTTGGACATGATCGAGCCGGTTTCGATCCGCTAGCGATCTCTCTCTTTGCTGACTCATTAGGTTGGCCTCTGATAGCCGAAGATCCACTCTCCTTTCCAGAAGCGATTGCCCACGCTTCGCTACTTCTGACCGATCCCGAGATGCGTGCGACGTTGCGACCCGATCAAATTGTCGTAGTTGGCCGCACCACTCTTTCACGGAGCATCAACACTTTTATAAAGGAGTGCGAAGAGGTCGTGGTGATCGATCCCCGAACTCTGACCGTTGATACGGATCGCAGCGCTTCCAAAGTATTTGCAAACTTCCCTGATGGATACTGCGAAAAAGACTCGGTCTGGCTCGATAGATGGAGAGCGATCTCTACCCAAGCCCGTGATGTACTCCACCTTGATTGGTCTGAACAATCAGCGGTTGCCTCAATTTCAGCTGCCCTACCCGAGGGCTCGGCGCTCTTTATCGGCAGCAGTCGTCCGGTCCGCGACATTGAAGCTTTTGCGGTACCGCGAAGCGGGATTCACACCTTTGCCAATCGAGGTTTAGCTGGGATCGATGGAAGTATTGCAACAGCATTTGGAATCGCAGAAAAGTTCGAGCGCTCATATGCCATCCTCGGAGATATCACATTTCTCCACGATATCTCTGCGCTGGCTAACCCGACCTCTGCAAACTTGACGCTCTTTGTTATCGATAATAACGGTGGGGGGATCTTCAATACCTTACCGCAATCAGGAGTAGAGGGGTTTGAGAAGATATTCGCTACTCCACATAACTTGGATTTAGAACGGGTAATTCAAGGATTTGGTGGGAGCGTTACGAAGGTGAAGAACAGGACCGATCTGCTCCACTCAATCGTCCATCAATCACCGGGTTTAAATTTTATAGTGGTGGAAGTGCCGGATCGGGAGACCAATGCGGCCTCCTTAAAAAAAGTTACTCAGAGTCTGGTTAGCGCGCTGCGCATCGGAAGCAATTTAGCCTGACTCTCCGCTAACTCCTCCTGCGCGCTAGAGCCCGCAACGATTCCGCAACCTGCAAAGAGTCGAATTGAAAGTTGATCGTCACCAATCTCGCCGCAGCGCAGTGCAATTCCCATCTCGCCATCTCCATGGGCATCTACCCAGCCGACGGGTCCGGCATATCTTCCGCGGTTCATGGACTCGAGTTCGGTGATGAGTTCTCGTGCCGCATCCGTAGGAGTTCCGCAGACAGCAGCTGATGGATGCAAAGCGGCGACTAACTTAAAGATATCTACCTTTGATGCCGTGTCATTTATAACCCCGGTGACATCTGTTGCAAGGTGCATAACATTTGGCAGGTGCAAGACGAAAGGTGCATCTGGAATGTTGGTTGAGGAGGCGAAAGGCTCCAAGGCTTGCGCTACGGAGCGCACGGCGTATTCGTGCTCCTCAAGATCCTTAGAAGATTTAGCGAGAGAGCCTGCTAGTGCAAAGTCGCGCTCTTCATCACCGGTACGGCGAATCGTTCCTGCGAGAACTCTTGAAGTGACAAGAGATTTACTTAAACGCACGAGCAGTTCTGGAGTGGCACCGATGAGGTTTTCCACGAGGAAGAGCCAGGTAGATGGATACTCACTTTCGAGCGATTGAATGAGAGCTGCTGGTGTTATAACTTTGTCAGACTTAGCGATGAGATCACGGGCGAGTACAACTTTTTCGAGTTCGCCAGCTTTTATTCGAGAGACGGATTCTTCGACCGCACCCGACCACGCACTATCTGTGAGTGCGCCGTTCTTCCACTCCAAACTTAATCCGATGCTAGGAATCACTCGCGCGCTTAACTCAGGCTGTCTGTCGCCGATCCAGGTGATCCACGACTTTCCATTTTTCTGAACAACAACAATTTCAGGAATTACTAGGAGCGAGGGTTGATCCTCGGAGAATGAGAAGGAGGTGAAGACGATTGGACCAGTTCCGACGCCATGCACATTGTTCTTGATTTCTAATTGCGAGAGTTCGTTCTGCCACCAGGCGGAGGCTTCGGCGAAGCGCTTCTTACCTTGCACCGTATGGCTCTTATATTTCCCAAATGCAATGAACCCGTCGGCTCCGCGAATCCAACTCGCACTTAGGGGTAGGTGAGTTGTAATCTCACTGAGGCGAGGATGATCCCCGAGTAATTCGGTGGTGATGCGCAACGCCATAGGCGTAAGTTAAGTACCTTTATTCTTTTGGCACAAAACGCCAAAGCGTCGGCATGGTGGTACTAGCGATTGCGATCTTGATCACTTCGCCGAGGATAAAGGGAGAGAAACCCAGCTTGTAGGTTGTGGCCCAATTGGCGTGGATGGAGTGGTGGAGCCAGATGAGGCCAGCCGCAAAGATGATGACGTCGCCGAAGAGCATCGTGGGAATAACGGTTGCAATCTTCTGATCCCACTTGCGACCTGCCAAGTAACCGGTGATAAGTGACGCTAATAACATTCCGACGAGATAACCACCCGTAGCTCCGGTAATTCGGGAGAGTCCATGCGCCCCGGAAGCAAATACTGGTGCTCCTAAGAAGCCAACGATCAGATAGGTAGCAAATGTTGTGAAACCAAGTGATGCTCCGTAAGCGCTTCCCAGCAAGAGCGCACCGAGCGTCTGTCCTGTGACGGGCACTGGTGAACCGGGCACTGCAATCGAGATTTGCGCCATCAGTGCAAGAAAGGCGGCGCCTCCAGCAACGAGTGCAATCTTGGTGGCCATGGTGCTACGAGCAATTAAGGCACCGCGCAGCGTTGCGGTTGATGAAATCGACATTTGGTTCTCCTTCGAGCCTGCACCATACACCCGCGTGAGTCTGGTTTGAAGTTGTTTTACCAGCCTACTATCGCAAGAATGTACGCGTGAGTAAGTCAGCAGATCTCAATAAGGAGCCTGAAGAGGTCGCCTCCATGTTCGATGGCGTCGCTAAGCGCTACGACTTCATGAACGATCTTCTGAGCCTCGGTCAGACCAAGGCGTGGCGTCGCAAGGCGACAGCCATAATTGCGCCAAAGGCCGGAATGAAGATCCTCGATATCGCAGCAGGTACTGGCTCTTCGAGCCGCCCTCTTGCCGATGCTGGTGCAGCTGTTATCCCGGCCGACTTCTCGCAAGGGATGTTGGATGCCGGCAAGAAGCGTCACCCAGATCTCCCCTTTACTTTGGCCGATGCGCTAAATCTTCCATTTACTTCGGATGAATTTGATGTCACGACAATCTCATTTGGATTGCGTAACACAAATGACGTTCATAAGGCTTTGCAAGAGGCCTTGCGTGTCACCAAGCCAGGTGGACGGTTGGTCGTAGTTGAGTTTTCGCACCCAACCAATAAATTGTTCCGCACGATTTATATGAAGTACCTCATGAACCTTCTTCCAAAGTTGGCGCGCAAATTATCTTCAAATCCCGATGCCTACATCTATCTTGCTCAATCAATCCAAGCCTGGCCGACTCAAGAGCAATTAGCTGAGAAGATCAAGAGCGCAGGTTGGGAAACTGTTGCTTGGCAGAATTTCACCTTTGGAATCGTCGCGGTCCACATCGCCTTCAAGGCTGCGTAGTAATTTATGGCATTTGGAATTCCGCATCTTGATGTAAAGCTGGAACTCTCTATCCGCTCCGATATGAAGCGTGTGGAGGATCTACTTCGCAAACAGATTCAAGGCGATTACCCCCTTGTTATTGAAACCTCGAGGCATCTGGTGGAGGCCGGAGGCAAGCGGCTGCGACCATTGCTCGCCTTACTTGCCGCCCAATTTGGCGATCCAAAACGACCAGAGATTATTGAAGCGGCGGTGGTCTGCGAACTAACCCACCTTGCAACCCTCTACCACGACGATGTGATGGATGAAGCGCCACTGCGGCGCGGCGTTGAAAGCGCAAACGCGCGTTGGAACAACACCGTGGCAATTCTCACCGGTGACTACCTTTTTGCAAAAGCATCAGACCTCTTGGCTGACTTGGGGCCTGAAGCGGTGCGGCTGCAGGCTCGTACTTTTGAGCGACTCGTCATCGGGCAGATTACCGAGACGCAAGGTTCAACCGTTGGCCTATCGATGCTAGATCACTACCTCAACGTTGTAGCCGATAAGACGGGCTCCCTCATTGCTACTTCGGCTCGTTTTGGAGCGCTACTCTCTGGAGCAACTCCTGAAGTCGTTGAATCTTTGACGCGTTTTGGCGAGAAGATCGGGGTTGTATTTCAGCTGGCAGATGACGTTATTGATATCGCCTCTGAATCCAACGAGAGTGGAAAGACGCCTGGTACAGATCTTCGCGAAGGTGTTCCGACCTTGGTAACGCTCTTCGTCTTAGAGTCAGACGATCCCGCCGATCAAGAGCTAATAACAATTCTTTCTGCACCGATCACGGATGAGACGATCGTCGCAGAGACTCTGAAGAAGCTCCGCACTCACGCCGCAATGGTGGCATCCAGAAAATTGCTACACAAATATGCCGATGAAGCTCAATTAGAGTTGAAGAGCCTGCCCGATGGGGCCGCAAAGCGAGCTTTAGTCGAACTCTGCGAAACTATTATCACCAGAACTTCCTGATTTAACGAGGTCGTAACCAAGCGTGAAGAGCGCACCCCACACAATCAAGAATCCCAACCAACGTCCGGTGGTCATCGCTTCGTGTCTAACCAAAACTCCGATAAGAAATTGCACTGTGGGAGTGATGTATTGCAACAACCCAATAATTGTAAATTTCAAACGATTTGTTGAGCCATTAAACATCAAAAGAGGAATTGCAGTTACAACCCCTGCCAAGATGAGCAGGGTCGTAAGACCGATCTTGTGTCCAAACTGACCGGTCCCATTGTGAGTGAGCCAGATGAGATAGCCACCATACGGGATCAGAGAGAGGGTGGTTTCAATTGCCAGGCCCTCTAAAGCTCCTAAGCCCAGCTGTTTTTTAACTAGACCGTAACTACCCCACGAGGTGGCGAGTGCAATTGCGATCCATGGGGGTCTTCCGTAGTCAATCGCCAAGACAATCACTCCAAGGGAAGCGATAGCCACCGAGATCCATTGCAAGCGGCGCATCCTCTCTTTTAAGAGGAAAACCCCGAAGGCGATGATGATGAGCGGG
>CAIWWH010000042.1 GCA_903916385.1 uncultured Actinomycetes bacterium | reverse complement strand
CATTTTCGAGGAAGAGATCTATTCCGGGACCTTGCAATCCAATTGAGTTGAGCATGCCGCTTGGAGTTTCA
Organism: uncultured Actinomycetes bacterium; assembly: GCA_903916385.1. Lineage (GTDB taxonomy): Bacteria > Actinomycetota > Actinomycetes > Nanopelagicales > Nanopelagicaceae > PALSA-747. The sequence goes on along the minus strand of CAIWWH010000042.1, from coordinate 32,280 downwards.
GCCATGCGAGGAGTAGCGCGCCCACTGCGCGGCTTAATCATGATGGATTTAGTTACGACCGCGCCCAGTTCGGTTAATGGAAAGAAGTGTGACAACTCCTTACCTGAACCTGCACAACCAGAAGCGGTGAAGATTGGATTTGGAAAAAATGTACCCGCAATTGAAGTGCTGTAGTTGAGGTTCATCGCCCCCACACTCCCTCTGGGACCTCACGAGAGCGGCTCCAAAGAACTTTATTGCCATCCATAACGGGACCCTCGATACAGGTACGCGTCATCCGGATGGTTCCATCATCCCCTGCAACAGGAAGTACACAAGTCATACAAACGCCGATGCCACACGCCATGGATTCCTCGACGGAACATTGATGCAAAATCTCGTGGCTTTGGGAGATTGTTGTAATTGCTTCGAGCATCGCCATCGGTCCACACGAGTAGATCACATCTATCTCATGTTCTTTGATCAATTCAGGAAGTACATCGCTCACCCGACCGGAAACTCCCGCGCTTCCATCCTCGGTAGTGATCGTCAAAGAGTTAACCGAACGCTTTCCCTCCAGCGGGGCGTAAATCTTTCCGGCGACGCTTGCACCCAGCACCATATGAACTCTGCAACCGCGAGCCTTAAGGACCTCTGCTAAGGCGAAGAGTGGAGCTGAGCCATAGCCACCCCCCACAAGTAAGGCATTAATCGGTTCCGTTGGAATTCCGAATGCAGTACCCAATGGCGCAATGAGGTCAACACACGCCCCTGGATTCTGCGCCGCAAGCCACTTGCTTCCACTTCCATGAGGAGCTACGACGAGTTCGAGAAGACCTACCCCGTCAGAGCGATGTGAAGCGCGATAAATTGCAAAGGCTCGGCGCAAGACCATTGAGGAGTTAGCTCCCCCGACAGAGATTGCGACGAAATTTCCGGGTCGACAGTGATGGGCAAGGTCGTTCACCGCGAAGACCATGTGATTGTACGTCCCAACTCTCTTATTCGAGAGAATCTCGGCGGTCAGCTGCTGTGCCTTTGCGTTGATCAACGGCCGACCAACTTTTGCCACTTTTGCAGCGAGCGAACCGCGGGTTCCCGATTGTTGAGATCGGAGATACCTGCCACTGCTGCTTTGAAACCTGCGATCGTGGTAATGATTGGAATTCCCCGTTGCACGGAAGCTGTACGAATTAACCAACCATCGTGTCGAGTTCCGCGACCTAATGGTGTGTTGATGACGAGGTTAACCTGTCCCGTATTGATGATATCCACCGCGGAAAGTCCATCGCCGGCTTCGGAATTCTTTCGAACAATCGTTGATGGAACCCCATGACTTGCCAGCAGATTGTGAGTTCCCACTGTCGTCGAGAGAGTAAATCCCAATTGAGTAAGTTGGCGAGCCGGTTCAACACTCGCCTCCTTATCTCGTTCAGAGAGTGAGAGAAATACATTTCCACTTTTCGGTAAAGCACCAAAGGCAGCTGTCTGACTCTTTGCATAAGCTTCTCCGAAGGAGGCAGCTATCCCCATTACCTCTCCGGTAGAGCGCATCTCGGGTCCGAGGACCGAATCAACTCCGGTCCCATCTACTCTTCTGAAACGATTCCAGGGAAGAACAGCCTCTTTCACGCACATTCCAAATGGAACGCCATCTCCTGCCTGTGGAAGCAGGCCACTATCGCGCAGGTCAAAGATAGTTCGACCAATCGAGATGAGAGCGGCCGCCTTCGCCAAGGCGATTCCGGTTGACTTGGAGACGAAAGGGACGGTGCGAGATGCTCGTGGATTAGCCTCTAGAACGTAGAGCGTGTTGTCGCTGCGTGAGATAGCAAATTGGATATTGATAAGGCCGCGTACGTCAACGCCACGTGCGATCTTTTCAGTTGCAACCCGAATCTCATCAAGCTTTGAATTACTCAGTGAGATGCTAGGTAGGACACAGGCGGAGTCACCAGAGTGGATTCCCGCCTCCTCGATATGCTCCATGATTCCTGCCATGTAGAGCTCGGTGCCGTCAAAGAGAGCATCTACATCTATCTCAATGGCATCATCTAAGAATCGATCGATTAGCACTGGTTGGTTTGGAGTTATCTCGGTCGCCTTTTCAATGAAGCCCCTGAGAGATTCATCGTCGTACACGATTTCCATGCCGCGTCCGCCAAGAACAAAGGAAGGTCTAACTAGGACCGGGTAAGAGATTTCAGCCGCTACCGAAACCGCCTCTTCATAAGAACTGGCAAGTCCAAACTTCGGAGCATTCAATCCATTCTCGTGCAGTATCCGACCAAACTCGCCACGATCTTCCGCCATATCAATCGCATGAGGGCTGGTGCCCAAGATATTTACTCCGGCCTCCAGCAATCCACGTGCGAGTCCGAGAGGGGTCTGTCCACCTAGTTGCGCAATAACTCCGACAACAGGCCCCGCTGCGGTTTCAGCGGCCACAACTTCGAGGACATCTTCCAAGGTCAATGGTTCAAAGTAGAGACGATCGGATGTGTCGTAATCAGTTGAAACGGTCTCGGGATTACAGTTAATCATGATGGTCTCGAAGCCAGCTTCACGGAGCGCAAAGGCTGCATGCACACATGAGTAATCAAACTCCAAACCTTGACCGATCCGGTTGGGTCCACTTCCCAAAATAATTACCGCGGGCTTAGAGCGAGGCAGAACTTCGCTCTCGTAGTCGTACGAGGAGTAGTAGTACGGCGTAAGCGAATTGAACTCAGCCGCGCAGGTATCGACCATTTTAAAGACGGGGTGGATACGGGCCGTTGCCCGCTCCGTCCGAATCTGAATTTCGGTTGTGGAGCGCAATAGCGCAATCTGTGCATCAGAGAAACCATTGACCTTGGCTCGCCGCAAGAGGTTGGAATCTAGATAGCCAGCGGTGCGAATTTCATCTGCAAGCACGTTAATGCCTTGAACTTGTGCGAGGAACCATGGGTCTATCTTGGAGATGGAGTGCACCTCTTCAATAGTGGCGCCAAGCCAGAGCGCTCGTTGCACTTGTTGCAAACGCCACTCGGTAGGGACTCCAATCTTCCCAAGAAGGTCTTGGAGATCCTCACCATCTGTACTCCACGAGAAAGTACTCCCCTTCTTCTCAAGAGAGCGCAGCGCTTTCTGCAAGGCTTCGGCGAAGGAGCGACCCATAGCCATCGCCTCACCCACGGACTTCATTGTGGTTGTCAGGCGAGGGTCTGCCTCTGCAAACTTTTCAAAGGCGAATCTGGGAACTTTGACAACTATGTAATCAAGGGTTGGTTCAAATGATGCAGGCGTACTCTTTGTCACGTCGTTTTCGATCTCATCGAGGGTGTAACCGACTGCCAGCTTTGTTGCGATCTTCGCTATAGGAAATCCCGTCGCCTTGGAAGCCAGAGCGGAAGAACGCGATACGCGCGGGTTCATCTCAATCACGATGATGCGACCATCGTTAGGATTAACGGCAAACTGAATATTGCAGCCACCAGTCTCGACGCCGACCTCGCGAATAATGTCAATGGAAAGGTCACGTAAGCGCTGGTATTCGACATCGGTGAGGGTAAGAGCCGGTGCCACGGTAATGGAATCACCAGTGTGCACGCCCATCGGGTCAACATTTTCGATGCTGCAGACAATCACTACGTTATCGCGGTGGTCGCGCATAACTTCGAGCTCGAACTCTTTCCAACCTAAAATCGACTCTTCGAGCAAAACCTCATTGGTAGGACTATGGCGAAGTCCAGCTCCAGCAATCAACTCCAACTCACTCTGCGTGAATGCGATTCCAGAACCCAACCCACCCATGGTGAAAGAAGGCCGCACGACGACTGGATAGTTGAGTTCTAAAGCTGCCGCTAGGCACTCAGACATGGAGTGACAGATCCGCGATTTCGCGGATTCCCCGCCAACCTTTGCAACAATAGTCTTGAAGATCTCGCGGTCTTCACCGCGTTTGATAGCTTCAACATTTGCGCCGATCAACTTCACACCGTACTTCTCAAAAGAGCCGCGGGCATGCAGCGCCATGGCAGCATTAAGAGCGGTCTGACCTCCAAGCGTTGCGAGCACAGCTGATGGCCGCTCTATCTCCATGATCTTCTCAATGAATTCCGGAGTGATCGGTTCGATATATGTAGCATCTGCGAACTCGGGATCGGTCATAATCGTGGCCGGGTTCGAATTGATCAGGATGACTCTCATTCCCTCTTCACGAAGAACCCGGCAGGCTTGGACTCCCGAGTAGTCGAATTCGCATGCCTGACCAATTACTATCGGGCCAGAGCCAATAACGAGGACGGATTCAATACTGGTATCTCTAGGCATCTTCAACCTTGATCTTCTCATGATGCAACTTGGCGCTCTGGAATTTAGACATCAGTTCTGCAAAATGGTCAAAGAGATAGGCAGCGTCATGGGGACCAGCTGCAGATTCAGGGTGATACTGCACGCTAAAAGCAGGACGTTCTAGGAGTTCAAGACCTTCGACGACCCCATCGTTGAGACAGATATGACTGACGAAACCTGCACCGAAGACCGTTCTAAAGTTGGTGTCGATCGGTGCCGCCACCGCGAAGCCGTGGTTGTGTGCAGTGATTTCAACTTTTCCGCTCTTCAAGTTCTTGACGGGTTGGTTGATCCCGCGATGCCCAAATGGCAATTTGTACGTATCAAATCCGAGTGCCCGTCCAAGGATCTGGTGACCAAAACAGATGCCAAATACGGGTATCTCTTCTATCAGAAATGAGCGCACCAACTCGACCACCTGGGTCATGGTTGCTGGGTCTCCTGGCCCATTGGAGATAAAGAGACCATCTGGATTGGTATTTAGAATCTGATCGACAGACGTGCCCAGTGGGTAGACCGTTACCTCCATACCGCGCAAGGCCATAGAACGAGGTGTGGCGCGCTTAATTCCTAGGTCGATGGCAGCGACACGGTATTTCATAGAAACGCCTTCAGCCGGTGCAACTACATACGGAGTAGTCGTTGTCACTTCGTTTGCGAGAAATGCTCCGGACATTCCAGCAGTTGCTCGCACCTTGATCACCATCTCATCGCGCGACAAGTCTGTTCCCGAGAATATTCCAACTCGCATCGCCCCACGGTCTCTGAGGTGGCGCGTAACGGCGCGAGTGTCGATGCCCTGAATACCAACGACCCCGGCCTTAACAAGTTCATCTTCCAGGGAACTCTGCGACCGCCAATTGCTTACCCGTGGCGAAGGATTTCGCACAACAAACCCGGATACCCAGATCTTCTCGGACTCCATATCAACCTCATTCATCCCCGTGTTTCCGATATGGGGCGCCGTCATAATTACGACTTGCTTGTGATAGGAAGGATCTGTAAGCGTCTCCTGATAACCCGTCATACCTGTTGAGAAGACTGCCTCACCGTATGTCTCCCCTATAGCAGCCCAACTAGCGCCTTCAAAGATGGCACCATCGTCAAGAACAAGAAACGCCTTACTCATATTTTGATCCTGTCAGCTGGCCATCGTTCAATACCTGGACGCCGCGGTAGAAGGCGTGCACGACCTTGGCAGGTAGAGACCTGCCATCAAACGGAGTGTTCGAGCTCTTTGATTGAAGGGTGCGGCGATCTACTGTCCAACGCTCCTTGGGATTGACGACTACGAAGTTGGCGGGACGTCCAACGGCGATAGCGCCATGATCCTCATATCCTCCTATTGCAGCTGGGGCTAATGACATACGATCGACCAACTTCTCCCATTCCATGAGGCCAGTATCTATCATTGTCTCGACGACTACCGAGAGGGCTGTCTCTAGCCCCACCATGCCGAATGCTGCAGCGCTCCATTCGCAATCTTTCTCCTCAGATGGGTGAGGGGCATGATCCGTCGCGACGATATCGATGGTGCCATCGGCTAACCCCGCTCGCAGGGCGGAGACATCCGCTTGCGTTCGAAGTGGAGGATTCACCTTATAAACCGGGTCGAAGGAATTTGCTAACTCGTCCGTGAGAAGGAGATGGTGCGGGGTCACTTCCGCCGTGACCGCCATGCCCTGACTCTTCGCCCAGCGCACCAATTCAACTCCCCCTTTGGTAGTGAGGTGACAGATATGTAAACGACTGCCCACATACTGTGCCATCAGGATATCCCGAGCGATGATCGACTCCTCGGCCACTGCCGGCCAACCTTTAAGCCCCAACCGACTGGAAACCACGCCTTCATTCATCTGCGCGCCAGAGGTCAACTTCGGCTCTTGGGCATGTTGAGCTATGACTCCTCCAAAGGACTTCACGTACTCCAAAGCACGCCGCATTAGGAGAGGATCGCTCACACAATTTCCATCATCGCTAAATATCCGTACCTTCGCAGCCGAGTGAGCCATGGCCGCGAGTTCAGCAAGCGATTCCCCTTTCAATCCAACAGTAACGGCGCCAATTGGGAAGACATCACAGAGGCCGGCATCGCGCCCCAAGCGGGCTACCTGCTCCACAACTCCAGCGGTATCTGCTACAGGAGAGGTGTTGGCCATTGCACTGAGCGCGAGGTAGCCACCTTTAACCGCGGCCTGGCTACCAGAGAGGACTGTTTCAGAGCTCTCCTTCCCAGGTTCGCGCAGGTGGGTATGCAAATCGACGAGGCCTGGAAGAACCAGGTTCTGGTTACCTTCAACGACCGGGAAGGGGGAGGTTAACTCGCCTCCGATGCGGGAGATCGTGCCTGCCACCACCTCAATGTCCACTCGGACTTGATCTGCTGTCAGAACGTTTCGAAGGAGAAAGTCTGCGCTACTCATACCAATACTCCTTCAGTCGGGATAGGCGCCCCACCCATCAGCAAGTACAAAACTGCCATGCGCACAAGGACGCCATTAGCTACCTGTTCGAGAATGACTGATTGTTTTGAATCGGCACCCTCTGCCGATATCTCGAGCCCTCGATTCATTGGACCGGGATGCATGATGATCGCGTTCTTCTTGAGTGCTCTCAATCGCGAGCCCGCTAAACCATATTCTCGCGCGTATTCGCGTTCGCTCGGGAAGAAGGCGTCATTCATTCTCTCGCTCTGCACGCGTAGCGCCATGATCGCATCAAGCGAAGAAATTTCTGAATCTAGATCATAGGAAATTTTGACTGGCCACGTATCGACACCAATAGGAAGAAGCGTTGGTGGAGCTATCAGAACAACATCCGCGCCGAGCAGTGTCAGGAGTTGGGCGTTACTTCGCGCAACTCTGGAGTGCAGAATGTCACCAACGATCCCGATGCGAAGACCCGTGAAATCACGATCAAACTCCGGGAAGTGGCTTCTTATTGTGAATGCATCCAAGAGAGCTTGCGTTGGATGCTCGTGCATGCCATCACCGGCGTTAACGATATGCGATTTAACCCAACCCGACTCGGCAAGACGCTGTGCGGCGCCCGAAGCAGAGTGACGAATAATCATCAACTCTCCGCCCATGGCTTCGAGGGTTTGAGCCGTATCTTTCAGAGATTCACCCTTGCTAACGCTTGAACCTTTGGCAGAAAAATTGATGACATCTGCGGATAGTCTCTTGGCGGCCGCCTCAAAACTCAATCGAGTGCGAGTCGAATCCTCAAAGAAGAGGTTAACCACAGTTCTTCCGCGCAGGGTCGGAAGTTTACGAATTGCACCATCGGTGGCGCGGGAGAGTTGGCGTGCGGTGTCAAGTATTTCGAGAGCGTCTGCTCGTGTAAGTTCCTGGGTAGATAAGAGATGTGCCCTCTTCATCAGATGCCCACTTCCACTTGATCGAGTCCGTCAACTTCGAGCAATTGCACCCTGACGTTCTCTCGCGCGTTGGTGGGAATGTTCTTTCCAACAAAGTCGGCCCGAATGGGAAGTTGCCGGTGACCGCGGTCGATCAAAACAGCGAGTTGTACGGAGCGCGGGCGTCCCAACTCTCCAATTGCATCAAGTGCCGCTCGAATGGTGCGACCAGAAAAGAGAACGTCATCGACCAAGATTAAATCTCTGCCTTCTATGCCTTCCGCAGGGATCTCGGTCTTTGCCAAGGCGCGCGGTGGACGCAAGCGCAAGTCATCTCGAAACATTGTTATATCTAACGTTCCGACTGGCACTGGCTTCTCAATGTTCCTTAAAAACTCGCCGATTCTCTGTGCCAACGTAACACCGCGAGTGGGGATACCCATGAGGATTACGGAATCTAAGCCGTGGTTTCGTTCAATGATTTCATGCGCAATGCGTTTGAGTGAACGCTCAATCTCGCTCTGTTCCAAGACAACACTCATCAGTACTCCTTTGCCGCCTCACAGGACGTCAGTTAAAGGATCTGCGGTAACCCCGCTAGTGCATTCTAACAGTAGCTCTAGGTCAGGGAGATAACCGACTTCAAGAGAATGACTCGCCCAAGGATGCCGTTGATATAGGCGGCCGAATCCTTGGTTGATAACTCCTGAGCGATTTCAACGGCCTCTGAGACTGCGATCTTGTCATCCAAGTCGCCGAGCCAGAGGATCTCGAAGAGCGCAATGCGGAGAAGATTTCTATCAACAGTCGGCATCCGGTCCATATCCCAGCCCTCAGCGTAGGTGTGGATCAATTCATCGATCTTCGGCTGGTTCAGGGTGACCCCTTGAACCAGTTCGCGGGAGTACTGGCCCTCGGAGATCTCATCGACTGGGCGCTCCTCGAGCAGCACAACAGCACTCACCCCACGCATATCCGCTTCAAAGAGAATATCTAGGGCGCGCTTACGCGCCTTACGACGAGCACTCATTACGACTAGGAGCTGGCGCGGCCCAGGTATGCACCTGTACGCGTATCAACAAGAACCTTCTCGTCTTGCTTGATAAAGAGGGGAACCTGAATCTGAATTCCTGTTTCGACGGTTGCCGGCTTAGTTCCACCAGAGGAACGATCTCCCTGTAGTCCTGGTTCCGTGTATGTCACCGTCAGCTCAACTGAAGCTGGAAGCTCGATGTAGAGAGGATTCCCCTCGTGTACAGCGACCACAGCCTCGACGTTCTCGAGCATGTAGTCGGCTGCGTCTCCAACCACCTCTGGGCTAATAGAGATCTGGTCATAATTTTGGGTATCCATGAAGATGAAGCCATCGCCATCACGGTAGAGGAATTGCATATCGCGCTTCTCGAGTTGCGCGACCTCCACCTTTACTCCTGCGTTAAAGGTTCTCTCAACAACTTTTCCACCAGGAACCAACTTCAATTTTGTGCGAACGAATGCGGGGCCCTTGCCGGGCTTTACATGCTGAAATTCGACGACTGTCCAGAGCTTCGCCTCGATCTCAAGGGTCATGCCATTCTTAAGGTCATTTGTAGTAGCCATTGGGGCAGAATACCTGAAGGTTAGATCAACTCTTTCATCGCGAGGAGTGCTAGTCGGTATGAATCAGGCCCAAAACCCCCGATAGTGCCCTGAGCCACACCGGAAATAACGGATGTATGGCGGAATTCCTCCCGTGCCAAAGGATTGCTGAGATGCACCTCTATCAGGGGCGCCTTGAGCATCGCGGCGGCATCACGTATCGCATAGGAGTAATGCGTGAAGGCGGCAGGGTTGAGAATCACGGGATTGCGGCCATCTGCCGCTTCATGGAGCCAGGTGATGATTTCGACCTCGGAATTGCTCTGACGAACCTCGGCTTCGAGTCCCAAATCGGAGGCGTTTCGTAAAACAAATTCTGAGAGTTGCGTAAAATTCATCATGCCATAAATCGCAGAATCTCTTAGGTCGAGGCGGTCTAAATTGGGTCCATTGAGGACGAGAATCTTCGACGCGCTAGTCATAGCGCAATCTTCTCATAGGTACTCAACAATATTTCGGGAGTAGCCGCCTCAATCCAATCTGGTTCACCCGGGGTGCGTAGACCCACAAAACGAATTCGACCATCGCGGCTCTTCTTATCTCCCACCATCAGGGCAAGGAGGTTGGCGAATTCATACTCCTTCGCACGAACCGTGGTTGGAAGGTCAAATTTCTCTAGCAGAGCTCGCAACTGCGTAGCCTCGCGCTCGGAAAATCCCAATTCGCTCTGGCTGAGAAGGGCAGCAAAGTGCAAACCTATAGAAATAGCTTCACCGTGGCGCAGGGAATAGTGAGAGCTCTTTTCGAGCGCGTGACCGAGAGTGTGGCCGAAATTCAATATTTCACGGAGCTTGCCCTCCTTGAAGTCCGCAGAGACAACGGCTGCCTTCACGGCGACACTCTTGCCTACTAGCTCATAAGCGATGGACCGTGCACCCTCAAGCGTGGTAGCACCGTTCAGGAGTTCTAGGATGGATAAATCCCGGATGTAACCAGTTTTAATTACTTCAGCGAGACCAGCTGAAAAATCACGATCTGAGAGGGTCTCTAGCCATGAGATATCTGCGCAGACCCCTTTAGGCGAATAGAACGCTCCTACCAAATTCTTACCAGCCGCGGTATTGATTCCCGTCTTGCCTCCCACGGATGCATCAACCATTCCCGCCAGAGTGGTGGGAATTGCATACCAAGCGATGCCGCGCAACCAGCAAGCGGCGGCGAAGCCACCTAAATCAGTGGTGGCTCCTCCCCCTATCGCTACCAGCGCATCTGTTCTTCCAAATTCTGCGCTACCGAGGAGCGTCCAGATCCTCTCAAGGGTCGCATACTCTTTCTGTGCTTCGCCATCTGGGGTAACGAAGAGGAAAATATTGGACGCCACCGCCAAACTCTGCAAGGAGGCAACTTCCACAATGTAGGCAGGGGCGACTATCAGCACTTTCTTATGAGAGGCAAGAATTCCCTCGAGGAAGGCTCTCCACTCACCACCAACTTCAACCTCATATGCAATCTCTGCTCTCACTTCGATCTTAACCATGAGTCAACCCCATTCGCTCCATAAGTTCGCGAGCAACTTCATACGGCTTTTTGTTATCGCTAGTTACTTCAATTGTCGCCAAACTTGTATAGATAGGTTCGCGGGCTGCAAAAATATCTCGCCATTGCCTTTCAGGATCCTCAGCGATCAAGGGCCGATCCCCTTTGGAACTCACTCTGGCGAGGACATTAGCCACGCCTACTCGGAGAAAGATCACCTCGGCTGTGCTTTTGGAGATCGCCACCTGCACATCGGGATCGAGGACCGAGCCTCCCCCCAAAGCAATCACTCCTATGTTGGAAGCCAGAGTCTGTAATACCACTTCGCGTTCAATTGCTCGGAATCCTTTTTCACCTTGGCTCGCAAAGATCTCAGGAATAGATTCCCCGGTCTTTTCAACAATCAGCGCATCAGTATCTGCAAAACTTGTTGAAAGTTCGCGAGAGAGCGCCTTACCTACACTGCTCTTACCCGAACCAGGAGCGCCAATGAGAATCGCGCGTTGCATCTATCGAATTTCGAGAGATTCTATATATGAGAGAAAGTTACGTCGCGTCTCAGCCACACTATCGCCACCGAACTTCTCAAGAACGGCATCGGCGAGCACCAGCGCGCACATCGCTTCAGCAACTATTCCTGCCGCTGGAACCGCACAGACGTCGGAGCGTTGATTGATGGCTTTAGCCGGTTCTCCGGTGGCAACATCAATAGTATCGAGAGCGCGCGGCACGGTTGAGATCGGCTTCATCGCAGCGCGGACTCGCAAAACTTCGCCATTCGACATTCCGCCTTCGGTGCCGCCGGCGCGATCTGTACGTCGAACTATTCTTCCTGTCGCGTCGCGCTCAATCTCGTCATGCGCTACCGAGCCCCAGCGCTTGGCCGTCGTAAAGCCGTCACCGATCTCGACACCTTTAATTGCCTGAATTCCCATCATCGCTCCAGCAAGGCGCGCATCAAGTCGACGATCCCAGTGCGTATGAGAACCTAGACCTGGTGGTAAGTCAAAGGCGAGAACTTCGACAACTCCACCCAATGTATCTCCCGCCGCATGTGCTGCATCAATCTCGGCAACCATCGCTGCGCTGGCAACTGGATCGAGGGAGCGAACTGGGTCTGCATCAATCTTCTCGCGATCGTTAATTGTCGGGAGTGCATACTCCGTGCCGCTTCCTGCCCCGCCAATGCTCAGCACATGACTCATGATCTGGATACCTACACTCTGCGCTAAGAATGCGCGGGCTACAGCTCCTAGCGCAACTCTCGCTGCAGTCTCCCGTGCACTCGCCCGCTCCAATATGGGTCTGGCATCGTTAAAGGCATACTTCTGCATCCCTACTAAATCTGCATGACCGGGGCGAGGGCGGGTTAGCGGTGCATTGCGAGCGAGGGCCGCCAACTCCTCAGCATCAACTGGATCTGCCGCCATTACTTTCTCCCACTTGGGCCATTCCGAATTTCCCACTTGAATTGAGATAGGGCCGCCTTGGCTCTCACCGTGGCGCACACCTCCCAGAATCGTTACGACATCGGCCTCAAAGTTCTGTCTTGCGCCGCGTCCGTATCCGAGTCGACGCCGTTTTAGATCGCTATCTATCATCTGTGAAGTGATCTCGACATGAGCTGGGAGCCCTTCAAGAATCGCCGATAGTGCGGGACCGTGTGATTCTCCAGCGGTAAGCCATCTCAACATGGGCGTATTCTGTCAGATACTCATCTCTCGAGGCGCTGAACTCTCATCTACCCGATGAGAATGACCAGCAACGCCCCTGAAAGCAACGCTGGGGCGAAGGGAATCACCCTCCTTCGCGCGATAGTTGCACTAAAAAGCCCCAGAATCGAGGCAAGAAGTAGAGCGTCGAAGCACCTCTCGACGGTCCCGAAGTGAAGGGAAGAGAGTGCGAAGAGTTTTACATCTCCCATTCCAATCGCCCCACGGAGCAAGAGTCTTGTAATCCAACCACCTAGAAAGATCCATAAGGCAAGGAGGTAACGGGTGCTCGGGATGTGGATACCAGCGGTCAAACCTTCCACTTCTGTCAAGGCGAAGAGAACTAATAGGGCAGAGTTAGGGATTCGATGGAAGCGGAGGTCCGAGTAGGTAATCCATGGAAAAACCAAGATGAGCGGGAGGGCTGCTCGCATCTTCTGAGCGTAGAGATCTCGTGCTCGACGCGTTTACGACATCCACAGTTCAACGCAGGTGTTCGCGTCCTACAGCTTGCAGTGCACTTCGCATCGCGCCAAACTCAAAAGTCTGACCCGAAAAAATCGCAACCTGATCCATCGCCTGTTCCACAAGCAGGTCAATTCCATCCAAAGTCCTACCTCCCAAAGATCGCGCCTTGGCGAGCAATGGGGTTGGAAAGGGTTTGTAAAGAACCTCACAGAAACAAGGGATTTGAAAGTCCAGATTGGCAGCGATCGAGTCGGTTACCCCGCTAGGAACGGTCGCAATCACTAGGTCATATCCGCGAAGAGAGTGATCCATACCAAAGAAGTTAACCGCGGAGCGCTGCGCAATTCGAGAGAGAGCATCGCGCCGGTGCGAAGAGCGCAGCAGAACATCGATTTCTAAGGCACTTCCATCGAGCGCTCCTAGCGCGGCTCTCGCTGTACCACCTCCTCCAATAATTGCGACTCGATCTTTCGTCACTCCTTCAAAGAGTCGCATGAATCCTGTTCTATCCGTCGAGGAGGCCAGATAGCGACCATTCTGTAGGAGAAGGGTATTTGCCGAGCGCATGCGAGCCGCTATCGGTTCAATTTCAAAAGAAAGTTCAGAGGCCAAATCGAAGATCGTCTCCTTCAGTGGCATCGTCAAGGAGAAACCAGTCCAATCTTCCTCAAGAGCGCGGGAGAAGAAATCGCCGGCTAGATCAGGAATTAAATCAATTGCACCGTAACTCCCAGCAACCCCCAAGAGCTCATAAGCCCGTTTATGGAGAGCCGGGGAGAGGCTATGGCTGATCGGAGAACCAAGGACCGCTGCCTTGATCACTTAAAGGCCCCGGCCGCCACATTCTTGTTGTACAAAGCGACCCAATTTTCAAAGGTTGGGTAGTCATTTGTAAATCTGGTGTCGTGCGGAGCGACGGTGATGAAGTAAAGCCAATTACCGTCTGCCGGATTAAGGGCTGCATTGATCGCATCCACAGAAGGGTTACAGATCGGTGTTGGCGGTAACCCAGTATGCAGGTAAGTGTTGTACGGAGAGTCGACTTGAGTCGCTTTGGTCGTCAAACCTATTTGCCCGCGTTGGTTAAGCGCATATTGCACAGTCGAATTCAATTGAAGCGGCATTCCAAGACGAAGTCGGTTGTAGATAACGCGGGCCACCTTTGGATAATCCAGGAGATCACCCTCGATCTGAATCATCGAGGCAATTGTGAGCACGTGATAAGGGGTGTACCCCTTGAATCCTGCGTCTAACTTGGTCGTCGCTCTCTCATTTGCAAAAGTCTGCAACATATTGACGAGGGCGTCGTGCGTGGTGGTCCCGGGAGCAAAGGAGTATTGGTCCGGGGCCAATTGACCTTCTAGGGAATTGCCGGGGTTGGGATAGGAAGGTGTGAGGGTCGATAGCTGATCGTTCTGCGTGAGAGAGGTCAAGCCATGCAACTTTGCCAGAACGTCGGCTGTCGTCGATGCGGGCAAGACCAACACCACATCGGTAATCCGCTTTTGATCGAGAAGTTCGACTATCGCTTGATCGCTCGGTATCACCGTATGGATGGTGTGGATACCTGGCGCGATGCCAACAACATTGTTCTTAATCATTTTCTTAATCAGAGTGGCCGCTTTGGCAACCACATGCTGCGAGGCTAGATCTTCAGCAATCGCGGTACCACTTTCGCCTTTGGTGACGATGATCTTAATCTCAGGACCAGCTGTTCCGGATGGGAAGTCAGAGAGACCATTGGTCACCATCAAACGCTGAACGATCAGAGTGGCTAACAACATCACAAGAACGATGAATGTTGTGATGAGATTTCTCTTTTTTGCGCGCTTATTCAAGGTGACCTGCAATTCGTTCGCGCTCCAGCGCGCTCTCTAAAATCGCTACGGCAGCCATCGCATCAATCCTGTTCTTGCTCTGTTTAGCGTTCACCCCGGCACCACGCAAGGTACGCGCCGCGGAGACCGTCGACATCCGTTCATCGACAAGGTAGACCGGAACTGGGGTAAGCGTACGCAAGAACTCCGCAAATCGGTGCGCCGCCTCGAGTGAGGGATTGGAACTCCCCGACAAATGCCTAGGCTCCCCCACCACCAGATAGATAGGCTCATACTCGCTAATCAATGAGGTGATCTCCTCGTTGAGTTTCGGATGTGTAGCCTGCAGAGTGGCAATCGGCGAGGCGATAAGACCAGAGAGGTCGCTCGCAGCAACACCAATTCTTACCTGGCCATAATCAAAGGCTAGACGCCGGCCGCTCTTCATCCCTAGTACTTACCTATCGCTGCCTTTAACTCGGCAATCGCCGCCGGAATCTTTGAAGCATCATTGCCGCCACCTTGTGCGAAATCGTCCTTGCCGCCTCCGCCGCCGCCCAAGATAGCTGATCCCAATTTGACGAGCGCTCCAGCCTTTACGCCAAGCGAAATCGCATCTGTCGTCACGGCAACAACCAAAATGACTTTCTCCTCCACGACAGAGAGCAGTGCAACAACCGAGTGTGGATTTCGATTCCGAAGGTCGAGTGCCATCACGCGCAGATCATCCCCACCGATTCCATCGGCTACTTGGTGAGCAACCACATTGCACTTTCCGACGACTTCGAATCCTTTAGCTATTTCACCAAGTGATGCAAGAGCTTGCGCAGAGCGAAGCGCTGCCAACTCTCGCTCAATAACCTTGATCTTGTTCAATAGATCTGCGATGCGCTCTGGAAGTTCTTCTACTCGGGCGCCCTTGATGAGCTCAGTCAGCGAGTTAAGGAGCATATGCTCACGAGCCAGGTAAGAGAATGCATCGGCACCCACAAGTGCTTCAACACGTCGCACACCAGCACCGATTGACGACTCGTTCAATAGTTTTACGACGCCAAGCTCGGCCGAGGAGTTCACGTGAGTTCCGCCGCAAAGTTCGCGCGCCCAATCTCCAACACTCACGACGCGGACAACATCGCCGTACTTCTCTCCGAAGAGAGCCATAGCGCCAATCTCTTTCGCCTGCGCCTGAGTCATCTGTTCCGCAGTTACCTCAAGGTTCTCGATCAAAAGAGAGTTAACGCGGGCTTCAACATCATTGAGAACACTGACTGGAACGGCGCCATTTGCAGGAAAATCAAAACGGAAGCGACCTGGTGCATTCTCCGAACCTGCCTGAGTCGCACTCTCGCCCAGTGCTTCACGGAATGCCTTGTGCACCATATGAGTAGCGGTGTGGGCGCGGGAGATTGCCTTGCGACGTCCTTGATCTATTTGAGCGAAGAGTTGTTGACCTAGAGCAAGTGAGCCGGAGACCACGAAGCCACGGTGCACGAAGAGACCTGGGACCGGTGATTGCACATCCTCGACCTCGATACGTGTGCCATTGCCGAGAGTCAGGATGCCGCCATCAGAGAGTTGACCTCCTCCTTCGGCGTAGAAAGGCGTGCGATCAAGGATAATTTCAACATCGCCTTCATGAACTTCCTGGACGTTAACGCCGTCGACCATGATCGCTCGTACGCTCGCCTCTCCTTCGAGATGACGGTAGCCAATAAACTCAGTCTTGCCCGATGCATCGACTATCTTCCGATACTCCGAGAGATCAGTGTGCCCGCTCTTCTTTGCTTTGGCATCGGCTTTGGCACGATCTTTCTGCTCTTTCATCAAGCGACGGAAACCCTCTTCATCAACCTTAAGCCCGGACTCGGAAGCCATCTCGAGAGTGAGATCGAAGGGAAATCCGTATGTGTCGTGCAGTTTAAAAACAGTATCTCCAGTGAGTGTTGCACTCTGCATCTTCTTCGCGTCGGCTCCTGCCATATCAAAGATCTGCGTTCCGCTCTTCAACGTCGAAAGAAATGACTCCTCTTCTGCCTCCGTGACCGTCAAGATATGAGCGCTTCTCTCGAGAAGCTCTGGATATTGGGGAGACATCGCCCCAATAGCTGCTTGAAGGAGTTCATTGGAATTGTAATCGGGTGCGCCCAGGATTCTCATGTTGCGGATCGTGCGACGCATCATGCGACGCAGAACGTATCCCCGACCTTCATTTCCCGGAAGAACGCCATCTCCGATTAGCATCATTGAGGTTCGTGCGTGATCGGCTACTACGCGCAGTGAAACATCACTCTTCGCATCCTTGCCGTAAGTGACTCCCGCTAGCTCAGACGCCTTCGAGAGGATTTGCATCGTTGTATCAATTTCATAAATATTTTCAACACCTTGCAAAAGTGCCGCTGTCCGCTCCAACCCCAAGCCTGTATCAATATTTTTCGCGGGTAGTTCTCCGATGATTGGATAATCATCCTTGCTCCCACCATCTGCGCGTATATTCTGCATGAAGACAAGGTTCCATACCTCAAGGTAACGATCTTCATCAGCAATCGGCCCGCCTTCGCGTCCATATGCAGGACCGCGGTCGTAGTAAATCTCCGAACATGGCCCACATGGACCAGCGACGCCCATAGACCAGAAGTTATCCGCCATTCCACGGCGCTGAATGCGCTCCTTCGGAACACCCACCTTTTTGTGCCAAATATCGGCAGCCTCGTCATCGTTCAAATAAACAGTCACCCAGAGCTTCTCTTCAGGAAATCCGTATCCACCATCTGCAATCGGCTTGGTGAGGAGCTCCCAAGCCATCATGATCGCGCCCTCTTTGAAATAGTCGCCAAAGGAGAAGTTGCCACACATTTGGAAGAAGGAGGCGTGGCGCGTGGTCTTGCCGACCTCATCGATATCTAGTGTGCGAACGCACTTTTGGACCGAAGTGGCTCGTGAGTACGGCGGTTTCACTTCACCAAGAAAGTAAGGCTTAAAAGGCACCATGCCGGCATTAACTAGGAGCAGATTTGGATCATCGGCAATCAACGAGGCTGAAGGGACGACGGTGTGCTTTAGCCCCAGGGCATTATCGGACTCAAAGAAACGCAACCATCGCGCTCTAATTTCTGCGGATTCCACCTACTACTCGTGCTCCCGCTCAGAGCGACCGAACTTCTTGCCGGCGAGTGCTCCAATTAAAGAACCAATTATCTTTAAAAGCCCAGCGTTCTTCTCTACGAGGCCGGTGATTGAGCCCGTGACCTTTTCAGTGAAATTTTCAGCGGTCGAAACGATGCGATTCACGCTCTTCAGAGTCTTTTGTACTTCGTCGATGAGTCGTCCGACACGAACGATCGCGTAACCGATAGCAAGGGAGATCGGGATCAGCGCAGATGCTGCGATGATCGTTGCGATTCCACCTGGACCCATACTGTTAGCCTACCTGAACTTCTCTACGCCTTCGCCTTATTCTCTGGATCTGGGACGAAATCTACTCCTGCTTCCTTACGTTGCGCTGGCGTGATTGGCGTTGGTGCACCCGTTAGAGGGTCTCCCCCGCTAGCTGTCTTAGGGAAGGCGATGACTTCGCGAATCGATTCCGCGCCGGTCAGAAGCGCGCAGAGACGATCCATGCCAAGTGCGATTCCGCCATGCGGAGGTGGGCCATAGTTGAAGGCTTCGAGGAGGAAACCAAACTTGCTCTTCGCCTCTTCGGGAGTGAGTCCAATGACGTCAAAGACGCGCTGTTGCATCTCGCTCTTATGAATACGGATCGAACCGCCACCGATCTCATTTCCATTGAGGACGATGTCATAGGCGTAAGCCAGCGCGCTTCCTGGATCCTTATCAAAGGAGTCCGCAAACTCTGGCTTTGGACCCGTGAAGGGGTGGTGAACCGCAGTCCAGCCTGCTGCTGGATTTTCGGCATCAACTTGCTCGAACATCGGAGCATCAACTACCCATAAAAATTTCCAGGCTCCGGGAGCAATCAAATTACACCGAGCAGCGATCTCAAGTCGCACCGCTCCAAGTAGCGCTTGTGATGGGGCTTTTGTGCCGGCGGCGAAGAAGATCGCATCTCCAGGTTTGGCACCGGTGAAAGCGGCGATACCAGCCGCCTCTATCTCTGAAAGATTCTTTGCCACGGGACCAGCTAGCGAACCATCCTCTTGCACCAAGATGTATGCAAGCCCCTTAGTGCCACGAGCCTTTGCCCACTCCTGCCAGGCATCAAGTTCGCGACGAGGCGAGCTTGCTCCGCCGGGCATAACAACAGCGCCTACATAGTCGGCTTGGAATACGCGGAATGTTGTATCTTTGAAAAATTCTTTGACGTCGACAAGTTCAGAGCCAAAGCGCAGATCTGGCTTGTCAGATCCATAACGACGCATCGCCTCGGCATAGGTCATGCGCGGGATTGGTCGGGGAATCTGATAACCAACAGTCTTAATGAAAACCTCTTCAAGGATCTCTTCGGCAACGCGCAAAATGTCCTCTTGGTCTATGAAGGACATTTCAATATCGAGTTGAGTGAATTCGGGTTGACGATCAGCACGGAAATCTTCATCGCGGAAGCAACGCGCAATTTGGTAGTAGCGCTCCATACCAGCGACCATCAGAAGTTGCTTAAAGAGTTGCGGTGACTGTGGCAGCGCATACCAACTACCAGGCTGTAGACGAACCGGTACTAAGAAATCACGTGCTCCCTCAGGGGTTGATCGCGTGAGATACGGTGTTTCGATCTCGAGAAAGTCCAAACGATCCATGACGTTTCGGATTGTTGCAGTGACCCGAGAACGCAAGCGCAAGTTCTTTGCTGGACCTTCACGACGGAGATCCAGGTAGCGATACTTCAGACGAACTTCTTCGCTGATATTTGAGGTCTCTCCGCTATCTACAGGGAAAGGCAGAGGGGCTGCCTCACTCAGAACCTCGAGGTTCTGACAATCAATTTCGATAGCACCAGTAGCAATATTGGGATTTTCGTTTCCGGCAGGGCGAGCGTTGACCGTTCCGGTAATGAGAACACACCATTCGGCGCGTAGGGCTCCCGCGATCTCATCCTTAATGACCACCTGCACCGCCCCAGAGGCATCGCGTAAATCTATGAAGGCGACTCCCCCGTGGTCGCGACGGCGGGCAACCCAACCGGCCAGAACGACAGTAGTTCCGATATCCGTCAATGAAAGTAGCCCTGCATCATGAGTTCGTAACATTTTTAAAGGTGCTCTCCATAGTTTGAAATTCGTTCGATGAGTTCATTCGCTAAAGCACCAAGAGTAACGGAGGAAGATTCACCCGTTTGCATCTCCTTGAGATGGACGACTCCGGAGGCTAATTCATCCGCTCCCAGCACGATCGAATAGCGTGCCCCACTCTTATCTGCAGATTTCATCCCTCCCTTGAGGGCTTTATCCCCAAAGGCAAGATCAACTTTTATACCTCTATTGCGTAGCTCTTCTGCGAGAAGAAGTGCCGCATCTCCTACGCCCAGCGGAACGATGTAGAGATCTAGGCCAGACTCCGCTGGCAGGAGTAATCCCTCCGCCTCTCGGGCCAGCAAGATGCGATCTATTCCGAGCCCAAAACCAACCCCAGAGAGTTCCTGCCCTCCAAGTTGGGCCATGAGTCCGTCATAGCGCCCACCTCCACCGATTGCAGATTGCGCACCGAGATCAGTGTGGGCAAATTCAAAAGCCGTTCCAGTGTAGTAATCCAACCCGCGAACCATCCGATTGTTCACAACAAAATCAATGTTGAGGGCGGTCAACAACTCCTGCACCTTCGCGAAATCCGCGGCGCTCTCTGGGGTCAGATAATCCATCAGGATCGGAGCCTTGCTCATGGCCTCTCGAATCTCGGGGCGCTTGTCATCAAAGAGTCGCAACGGATTGAGATTGGCTCTCTCGCGCGTCTCAGCATCTATCTCAATACCAGCGATAAATGCTCTCAATTCCACAAGGTAACTCTCGCGAGTAGCGCTATCTCCCAAAGAGGTTATCTCGAGGCGATAGTTCTTGAGACCAAGTTCCTTGAAAGCTCTATCCGCAACTGCAATAACCTCTACATCAATTCGTGGGTCGGCGAGGCCAATTGCCTCAATTCCCACTTGATAGAACTGGCGATAACGGCCGGCCTGGGGACGTTCTGCTCTGAAGAATGCTCCGGAGTAGTAGACCTTCACTGGAAGTTGGCCGCGGTCCAAGTTATGTTCAATGACAGCTCTCATGACACCTGCTGTCCCCTCGGGGCGCAGGGTGATGGAACGGCCACCGCGATCTTCAAAGGTGTACATCTCTTTGCGAACTACATCGGTTGACTCGCCTACTCCACGCGCAAAGAGCTCAGTATCTTCAAATACGGGAAGTTCGACGAGTTGATAGCCAGCAACTTGAGCCGAGTTGATGAGTGTGCTGCGCACGTAATCAAAGTGGCTCGAGCGATCTGGGACGTATTCACTGACTCCCTTAGGCGCTTGAAACTTGGCCATTAATCTGCACTCCTCAAGAATCGCTCCTGCAAATAATCATTATTTTTTCGCTCGCGACCGATTGTAGTTTCTGCCCCATGGCCAGGGAGCACAATTAACTCATCGGCCAGCGGCAGGATTACGTTACGAAGAGTCTTTTTCATATCTGAACTGGATCCGAGACGAAACGATGTATTGCCAATCGAGTTTTGGAATAGGACATCGCCACTGATCAGGTACTCATCATCAACCTGGAAAACCGTAGACCCCGGAGTGTGGCCAGGGGCGTGAAGTGCCTTCAAATGAAACCCAGCGATTTCGATCACGGTGCCATTCACCAATTCGCGGACATCCTGGGGCTCCCCAAAGGTAGTGACGCCCATCTCCAGAAGAATCTGGTCGGTCGCACCGCCCGGGCTAAGAATCCCTTGAGGGTTAGCGAGGAACTCCCGATCTTTGGGGTGGATATATGTGGCAACTCCATACTTGTCGTCGAAAGGGCGCACTGAAAAGGTGTGGTCGAGGTGGCCGTGGGTGACCACGGTGGCTATCGGCTTCAATCTGTGACGGGTGAGAACCTCTGAGATCTCGTGCACCAGATCAGGGATCGCCATCCCCGGGTCGACGATAAAGCACTCAGAACCTTTGGCTTCTGCGAAGATCCAGCAATTGGTACCGAAATAGGGGGCCGCAATACGCTCCAAAATCACTTAATCTGCCCACTTTTCACCGGTCCGAGCTACCAATTTTCCTCGGAAGAGGCTTTAAGGGTACCGTTAAGCCCTGATTAAAAATGGTCAGTAAGGTCGGCGCCACCTAAAAATGGAGTTGATCAGATTCATTCGTTAACGGAAGGGCGCAGCTGCCAGGTGATGGCGGAGGCGTTTGACGCGCAACCAGAGGAGTAAGAGATGTCCACGCCAGAGAATCTCAGTGCAGCATCTGCCTTGATCGGTGACCCAGCGAAATTCGGTCGCGTCGGCGAAGATGGAACTGTTTACGTAACTACTCCCGAAGGTGAGCGCCCCGTTGGCTCCTATCCGGGCAAGAGCGCCGAAGAGGCCCTGGCCTACTTTGTAAGAAAATTTGAATCCGTAGCCTCCGAGGTAGCGTTACTCGCGGCGCGCATCAAGAGTGGCGCGATGGTTCCCAGCGATGCACACGCAGCGGTCGCTAAGTTGAAGGAGCAAATCGCCAACCTCAATGGCGTCGGAGACTTAGCCACGCTGGCTAAATCAGTAGATCAGATTCCTGCCCTCATCGAGGGACATAAAGCCGCCTACGAGGCACGCAAAGCCGCCGAGTCGGCCGCCAAAGAGGCCAAACGCGTGGAGGCATCCGCTGTCAAAGAGAAGTTAGTTGCAGAGGCAGAGTCTTTGGCACTCTCAGAAAGTTGGAAGACCACTGGCGATCGTCTAAAAATTCTCCTCGACGAGTGGAAAGCTGCTCCACGTTTGGATAAGAAGACCGATGCTGATCTATGGAAGCGCTTTTCGAGTGCTCGAAACAAGTTCGATAAGCGTCGTCGCACCCACTTTGCACAGTTAGAAAATCAGAGCGCCGTCGTCACCCAATCAAAGAGCGCCATCATCGAAGAGGCGAAGAAACTCGCTGAATCAAAGGATTGGTTAGCCACCGCAAATCGCTTCAAAGAATTGATGGATGCTTGGAAGGCCGCCGGACGCGGCAAGAAGAGCGTCGATACTCGCCTATGGGAAGAGTTTAAAACCGCACAAGATACCTTCTTCGCTGCCAAGAAGGCAGATCTTGAGAAGCGCCAAGGCACGATGGCGCAGAACTTGGCGAAGCGCGAAGAGTTGATCACGCAATTTGAGGCATTACTACCTGTTACTGATGTAAAGACTGCGCGTAACAAGTTCCATGATTTGCAGGAAAAGTGGGATCGCATCGGAATGACTGAGCGAAATAAACGCGCTGCACTCGAGGCGCGTCTAGAGAAAGTACAAATCGAGATTGATTCACTACATCAAGAGGTAGCTCGCCGCAGCGATCCAACCGCTATCGCGCACGCCAACAGCGTTGTTCAAGGTCTCCTCGACGCTATCGAGAATTATGAGAAGCAGGCCGCTAAGGCAGAGGCGGCAGGTCAGACCGCCAAAGCAATGGTCGCCCGCGAAGCGGCAGCCGCTCGTAAGACTTGGTTAGCGGAGGCTCAAAAGGGTCTTTCAGACTTTAAGAAGTAACCCACTAGTTGTTGGTCACGCGATAAACGTCGTAAACACCGGCAACGCTGCGCACCGCCGATAAGACCGTATCGAGATGGAGCGCATCTGCCATCTCGAATGTGAAACGTGACAGCGCAACGCGATCCTTGCTCGTGCTCACAGCTGCATTGAGAATATTTACATGTTGATCAGCCAGGGTCCGGGTTATATCCGAGAGCAGGCCAGATCTATCAAGTGCCTCTACTTGGATATTCACTAGAAAGAGCGCACGAGCGCTGTTATTCCACTTAACATCTACGATTCGATCGCCCTGATGCTCCTTGAGATCATTAACGTTGATGCAGTCAATGCGATGCACGCTGACGCCACTCCCCTTTGTTACAAATCCCGTGATCTCATCACCAGGAACCGGTGTACAACAGCGAGCCAACTTCACCAGCAAGTCTCCAGCACCCGCAACATCAACGCCAGAAGAGTTTCGCTTGGCGGCGGCAGGTCGGCGGAATAAGTGCTCGATGCTCTCTTCCGGCTCACCCTCCTCGTTGCCGAGTTGATGCGCCAACTTTTCGATGACCGAGGCAGCAGAGACGTGACCATTTCCAACCGAGGCGTAGAGCGCTTCGATATCTGGAAAGTGCAGTTCGTGAGCGAGTTCAAGGATCGCTTGCCCGGCCAGGATCTTCTGCAACGGCATACCCGCTTTGCGCATCTGACGCGCAATCGACTCCTGCCCGGCCTCGATGGCCTCTTCGCGCCGCTCTTTGGAGAACCACGCTTTAATCTTCGAGCGGGCGCGGGGAGATTTAACAAAGTTAAGCCAGTCACGGCTAGGGGCCGCATTCGGACTCTTATTCGTAACGATATCGACGACATCTCCGTTTGCTAGCGGGGATTCCAGCGGGATCAGCTTCCCATTTACCTTTGCGCCGACGCAGCGATTGCCCACTTCGGTGTGGACTGCATATGCGAAGTCAACCGGTGTTGAGCCGGCAGGAAGCGCCACCACACTCCCCTTGGGAGTAAAGACAAAGACTTCAGGAGTGCGCAGGTCATAGCGCAGCGTGTCGAGAAATTCACTGACATCTTCGCTCTCTTGCTGCCACTCATGCAATTGCTTCAGCCAGATGACACCAGGGTCATTGTCGACACCCTTTGGTCCCTTGGACTTGTACTTCCAGTGCGCAGCGATACCGAACTCGGCGCGCGCATGCATATCTGCGGTGCGAATCTGAATCTCTACTGCCTTGCCGTTAGGACCTATAACGGTTGTATGGAGCGACTGATAAAGGTTGAACTTGGGCATTGCAATGTAATCCTTGAAGCGACCAGGAATAGGGCTCCAGCGGGCGTGTATCGCTCCGAGAACTGCATAGCAATCACGGACATCATCGACGATAACCCGGATTCCAACTAGGTCGTAAATCTCGCTGAACTCGCGCCCGCGCACGATCATCTTCTGGAAGACGCTGTACAGATGTTTTTGGCGACCCTTGATCGTGGCCCCGATGCCTTCTACGGCCAGATCTCTCTCGATCTGATCGGTGACCTCAGAGGTGAATTTCTCCCGCAGCGGTTGCCGCTCTGAAACAAGGCGTTCAATCTCCTCGTACTTCTTGGGCTCCAAAACTTTGAAAGAGAGGTCTTCCAATTCCCACTTTATGGCGTTCATTCCAAGTCGATGGGCAAGGGGGGCGTAGATATCTAGCGTCTCGCGGGCTTTTCGTGCCGCGCTATCAGGGGAGACAAATTGCCAAGTTCGCGCATTGTGTAGGCGGTCAGCCAATTTAATGACCAGAACTCGAATGTCCTTGGACATTGCGACCACCATCTTGCGCAGCGTCTCTGCTTCAGCCGTCGGACCATATGTGAGCTTGTCGAGTTTGGTCACCCCATCTACGAGTTGAGCAACCTCATCCCCAAAATCGTGGCGCAGAGTATCTAGTTTGTAAGGCGTATCCTCAACTGTGTCATGGAGCAACGCGGCGGTAATTGTCGCTTGATCCATACCCAATTCCGCCAGGATTTCCGCAACGGCAAGTGGATGAGTGATATACGGCTCACCGGACTTGCGAGTCTGACCCTCGTGCGCATTTTTTGCGATCTCATAGGCGCGATCTAAATCGGCAGCCTTAAACTCCGCGAGATTTGTCGCCAGCAGCCCAGCAAGCGGAGCTAAAAGCGTATCCATCGCTTCACGCTCCCCTCACCCAAATTTATCTGCGGCTTCTGCGCTTTGGTTGATTGCGAGGACCGCGCTCGCGATTCTCTTTGGAGTGTGTCGAGGTAACGATATTTGAAATCTCGGCATCTCCCTTAATCACAACAGGAGCACCCTCAACACTACCGCCACGAGCAGCAACGCGCTTTGCAAGCGCCTTCATTGCAGGCTCACGCTCGCGCAACGTCGCCAGGATCGGAGTAGCAATAAAGATAGAAGAGTAGGTTCCAGTTGCAAGACCGATAAAGAGTGCCAATGAAAGGTCTTTGAGCGTTCCAGCCCCTAGCAGTCCTGCACCTACGAAGAGAATCGAAGCAACGGGAAGGAGAGCAATCAACGAGGTATTGAAGGAACGGACCAGTGTCTGATTAACGGCAAGGTTTGCCGCCTGGGAGTAGGTGTACTTGCCTGTGCTGGTGATTGAGCGAGTGTTCTCTCGAACCTTGTCGAAGACCACCACAGTGTCGTAGAGCGAGTAACCCAAGATCGTCAGAAATCCAATGACGGTCGCCGGCGTAACATCGAAACCTACTAACGCATAAATGCCCACGGTGATAAAGACATCGTGCAACACAGCAATAATCGCAGCTTGCGCCATCTTCGGTTCAAATGCGAGAGCCAGATAGAGCATGACCACAAGCAGGAAGCCGACGAGAGCCTGAATTGCCTTGTGGGTGATGTCCTTACCCCATGAAGGGCCAATGCTCAATACGTTGATATTGCCAATGGTGATATGGAAATCCTTAACGATGGCATTCTCAACGGCGTCATTCTCTGCATTTGTCAGAGATTTTGTCGTGATCTGGATCTTATTGGATCCAATCTTCTGCACGATTGTTTCGGAGGTAACTCCGCTATCAGTTACTGCCTTCTGTCCTTGAGCCACAGTTGCATTTGCAGCAGTGAAGGTAAATTGTGATCCACCCTTGAACTCGATACCGAGATGAAGCCCCTGCACACTGAGTGAGATTGCTGCAACGATAATTACTATTCCCGAAAGGGCATAGAAGCGGCGGCGATTGCCGATGATGTTAAAAGATTTGTCGCCACGATAGAGGCGTCCACCCATTCCAGATAAGCGTGACATTTAAGCGACATCCTTTCCTGTTACAACACCCAAGCTCTTGGTGGAGAAGCCAGATAAACGATGACCACTCGAGTAGAAATGTAGACGCGATAAAAGCGAAACCAGCGGCTTAGTGAAGAAGAAGACCACGAAGAGGTCCACGAAAGTTGTGAGACCCAAGGTGAACGCGAACCCTCGGACATCACCGACTGCAAAGAAGTAGAGCAATGCAGATGCAATGAGAGAAACAGAGTCGGCAACTATGATGGTGCGCTTAGCGCGTGTCCAACCCGTGTCTACAGCGGTTCGCAAAGAGCGCCCATCGCGCACTTCGTCGCGGAGGCGTTCGAAGTAGACGATGAATGAGTCTGCGGTAATACCGATCGAAACGATCGCACCGGCGATACCTGCAAGTGAAAGCGAGAAGCCGATCCACTTACCAAGGAGGATGAAGAGTAGGTAAGTGATTCCACCTGCGACGGTGAGCGAGCCAACGCTGACCACGCCCAAGCCGCGGTAATAGAAGATGGAGTAGAGGATCACGAGGATCAGACCGATCAAGCCGGCTAGGAGTCCATCATGCAGTTGGTTGGAACCCAAAGTTGGAGATACTTGCTGCACATCGCCACGATCGAACGCGAGTGGAAGAGCGCCATACTTCAGAACGTTGGCGAGATCAGAGGCCTGTGTCTGCGTGAAGTTTCCAGTGATCTGGGCATTTCCGCCGGTGATCGCCTGATTGATCTGCGGTGAGGTGTAGACCAAACCATCGAGTACAACCGCTAACTGATTCTGTGGCGAGGCGAGTTTGGTAACTCGACTGGTCACCTTGCCAAACTTTGAGGTTCCTGAACCGTTGAAGTTGAGGAGAACCATCCAGCCATTTCCACCCTGTTGATCCAAACTGGCGCTAGCTGTTGCTACATCAGTACCGACAACTTCCGCTGGGCCCAGAATGTACTTACCTGTTCCATCGCGATTACAAGCAACCAGAGGTGCGTTCGCATCATCAACATTTCCACCTTGACGGTTCTTCGCCTTGGTGCAGTCGAGCGCTCCAAATTGATCATTGAGAGCGGCGGTTACACCAGTTGGAAATGTTGGTGTCAATACAGCTGCCTTAGTGGGTGTCGGAGTTGGAGTCGCCTTAGTCCCTGGCTTCGGCACGACGACTGTTGAGGTGGAAGTCGTCGAAGTTGCTGTCGTCTTGGCGCTGCCAGCACCAACTGCGTAGACCTGACGGAAGCGGAGCTCAGCGGTCTGTCCAACGAGGTCAACAATTCTTGTTCCGGTATCTCCGGGAACGGAGATGACGATCTGCTGGTTATTTCCGGTTCCCTGCGCCGTTACCTGGCTTTCTGCTACGCCGAGAGAGTTCACGCGCTGCCGAATAATCGCAACCGCCTGGGCGATCGCCGCCGACGAGACAGAGCCGCCCTTGGCAACTCGTGGCTGGAGAGTGACGCTGGTTCCCCCGCGAAGATCGAGGCCCAACTTCACCTTGTCATTCTGGATGAAGGCCAGAGTGGAGAAGGCAATCAAGATGAGCGCGAGAATCGCGATGGTCCGTCCGGGCTTCGCCTGGGACTTAATGGATTTAGAGATGTTGGCAGACATAAGGCGTAAGTCTAGGCATCAAGTGGGGGCATGTCGAAAATGCTCAACTCCGATTGAGGAGGTGTGAGGCCCAGGTGGTTCCATCCGGCTCCGGTCGCCATTCGGCCACGCGGAGTTCGAGCCAGGAGACCTTTACGCAGAAGGAAGGGCTCAGCGAGACTCTCCAAGGTCTCAGCCTCCTCCCCCATGGACATGGCAAGGGTGGTGAGGCCGACAGGTCCGCCATTAAATTTCTTAATCAAGATCTCGAGCAGAGTCCTGTCCAGGCGATCGAGGCCGATCAGGTCAACTTCATACATCGTGAGCGCAGCTCGTGCCGCATCGATGTCGATGCTGCCTGTTCCATGTACCTCGGCGTAGTCACGCACACGCCTAAGCAGTCGGTTGGTCACACGAGGCGTTCCGCGAGAACGAGAACCAATCTCGACAATCGCCTCTTCATCAATGGGAACCTGCAGAAGTTCAGCGCTGCGGCGGACGATGGTCGAAAGCTCCTCATCGGCGTAGAAATCAAGTTGTGCCGTAAACCCGAATCGATCGCGCAGTGGACTTGGAAGCAATCCAGCACGGGTTGTTGCACCAATCAGAGTGAAGTGCGGCAAGGAAAGTGGAATGGCTGTAGCACCCGCACCCTTACCCACAACAACATCGACACGGAAATCTTCCATTGCCATGTAAAGGAGTTCTTCCGCAGGGCGTGACATGCGGTGAATCTCATCCAGGAAGAGGATCTCCCCTTCAACAAGTGAAGAGAGAATCGCCGCAAGATCACCGGCATGTTGGATGGCGGGTCCACTCGTAATTCGAATGGGAGAGCTCATCTCTGTCGCGATGATCATGGCGAGTGTGGTCTTACCCAATCCGGGCGGACCAGATAAGAGAATGTGATCTGCCGGAGCCTTGCGAGAGCGGGCCGCGGTTAGAAGGAGATCGATCTGACTTGCAACGCGTTGCTGTCCAACAAATTCGCCAAGATTCTTGGGGCGCAGCGCTAACTCTTGACCGCGTTCGGAGTCGTCAGAAAACTCACTCACGATGG
The DNA here is from genome assembly GCA_903916385.1 of uncultured Actinomycetes bacterium. Taxonomy (GTDB): domain Bacteria; phylum Actinomycetota; class Actinomycetes; order Nanopelagicales; family Nanopelagicaceae; genus PALSA-747. The sequence continues at coordinate 2,917 of CAIWWH010000042.1, read as the reverse complement.
AATTGCTCATCGTTGCACGCCTCCAGAGAGAGCGGCGCGCAAGAGTTCTGCAATAGGTTCGTGCGATACATCTTTAAATTGAGAAGTCAATTGATCAATACGCTCCTGTGCATCTCGTGCAGAGAAACCCAAACCAGTGAGCGCGCTCGTCAATTGGTCGCGCCAACTGCCGCTCAAAGCTGCTTCTGCCTGCTCGAAGCCATCCACCTTCTCGCGCAACTCCAACACAAGGCGTTGGGCACCTTTCTTTCCCAGTCCAGGGATGCGCTCCAGAATATCTGGTTGACCGTTTTTGATGGCGCTGACTAACTCAGCGGGTTCATAAATATTGAGCGCCGATTGCGCTACCTTCGGGCCTATTCCCGTAACGGTCTGCAAGAGTTCAAAGAGTTCACGAGCAACGTGCGTTTCAAAGCCATAGAGGGTTAGCGCATCTTCACGCACTACCAAGACGGTGTGCAGCGAGATAGTTGTTCCAACCGTAAAACCCGCGGCGACGCGTCCTGGAACATTAACCAAGAGTCCAACGCCACCAACTTCGATTACCACGGTACCTAGGCGGATCGACTTAATGCTCCCCGTGAGTGATGAGATCAACTAGAGGCCGCCTTTAGTGTCCGCGACGAGAGGCGTACCTTTTCCTGTGAGAGGGCGAGTTGCATTTTGTTCTCGCCCACTCCACGCCAGTGATGACATATCGCGAGAGCTAGCGCATCAGTAGTGTCAACGGGCTTCGGGATCGAATCAAGCCGCAGTAACTTCTGCACCATCATCGCGACCTGCTTCTTATCAGCGCGGCCCGAACCTGTGACTGCTGCCTTGACCTCCGATGGAGTATGCATTGCAACCGGAATACCAGCTTTCGCAGCTAAGAGCAGAGCAACACCAGCGGCTTGTCCGGTGGCCATCGCGGTTCGGACATTGAGTTGCGAGAAGACGCGCTCGACGGCAATCACATCTGGATTTACCCTCTCGATCCATTGCAGAATCTGAGCTTCTAATTCGAGCAGGCGGATCTCAAGAGGAGCATCCACAGTCGTGCGGATGATTCCGACTTCAATCATCGTCAATATCTGGGAACCTTTGCCGTCGACGACCCCAAGACCACAGCGGGTTAATCCCGGATCAATTCCCAGCACTCTCATGCTGGTAAGCCTATTGGTCGAGGCTCGCCATTACCTCGTCAGACACATCAAAGTTCCCGTAGACGTTTTGCACATCGTCTAGCTCTTCGATTGCATCTATCAGGTGAAAGACCTTTGTTGCAGTTTCAGCATCGAGCGGAACTGAAAGCGATGGCAGGAACGAAGTATCTGCCGATTCATAATCGATGCCAGCTCCTTGCAGTGCGGTACGCACAGCAACAAGATCGCTTGGTTCGGAGACAATTTCGAAGGATTCGCCTAGGTCGTTGACCTCTTCACAGCCGGCATCTAAAACCACTTCCAAAATTCTATCTTCAGTCAGGCCGGCAACCTTGTTAACAAGAACTACGCCTTTGCGATTGAACATATAGGCAACCGAGCCAGGATCGCCCATCGATCCACCGTTGCGAGTAACGGCGACGCGAACTTCAGAAGCGGCGCGATTGCGGCTATCGGTTAGGCACTCGATCATCAAGGCGACTCCACCAGGACCGTAGCCCTCATACATAATCGTCTGCCAGTCGGCGCCACCAGATTCCAATCCACCACCGCGCTTAACCGCGCGCTCGATGTTGTCGGCAGGCATAGAATTCTTCTTAGCCTTTGCAATCGCATCGAAGAGGGTTGGGTTGCCATCCACATCTGGACCACCGTTACGAGCCGCAATCTCAATGGCCTTAATTAACTTTGCGAAATTCTTGGCACGGCGAGAGTCAATAACCGCCTTCTTATGTTTTGTCGTTGCCCATTTGGAATGGCCTGACATTTAACTCACCAACCTTTTTCTAACTCTTCGTGGTCTCGCGCGTTGTTGCGCATGACCGTCTTACGAAATTGCGACCTTGCAAATACTCTCTATAAAGTAGCGGTGGACCCTGTTATCCCCCGTTATCTCCGGGTGGAACGAGGTAGCCAGTAAATTTCCTTGCCGAACCGCAACAGGGTGCAATTCTCCATTAAATTCGACAGAAGCCAAAACTTCGACACCAACCCCGACCTGCTCCACCCAGGGCGCCCGGATGAAAACAGCGCGAATCGCGGGCGCAGTAATCCCCTCCATATTTAGGTCGGCCTCGAAGGAGTCCACCTGGCGCCCAAATGCGTTGCGCCGCACAGTAATGTCGATTCCTCCAAAGGACTCCTGCCCAACGGCTGCTCCTTCGATTCGGTCTGCTAGCAGAATCATCCCCGCGCACGAACCGTAAGTTGGAAGTCCCGCATGGATTCGCTCCGCGATTCGGTCGAAGAGTCCGAATGTGCGAGCAAGTTTGGCGATAGTTGTCGACTCCCCGCCCGGGAGGATTAAAGCGTCAATCGCATTGATCTCACTGAGGTGCTTAACGGGGATCGCCTCGACGCCGCATTCAGCGAGGGCAGCAATATGCTCCCTGAAGTCGCCCTGCAGCGCCAGAACACCTACCAACATCTCAAAGGTGCGGGCTTACCAGCCGCGCTCGGCCAAGCGGTGTGGAACTGGAATATCAGCAACGTTGATGCCGACCATAGCTTCGCCCAGTCCTCGTGAGACGTCGGCGACAACCTTGGGATCTGTGTAATAAGTAACTGCCTTTACACATGCACTAGCGCGGGCTGCGGGATTTCCTGATTTGAAGATTCCCGAACCGACAAATACTCCATCGGCGCCGAGTTGCATCATCATGGCGGCATCCGCGGGTGTGGCAATTCCGCCTGCAGTGAAGAGAACGACGGGGAGTTTCCCAGTCTGGGCAACTTCCTTCACCAATTCATAAGGTGCTTGGAGCTCTTTTGCT
>CAIWWH010000041.1 GCA_903916385.1 uncultured Actinomycetes bacterium | reverse complement strand
TCTGGCTGACTTGAGGGGCAGCTAAATAGTTTGTGGTTCCGCTGTTATCAGCCGTTATGGTGCAAGTGCCCGCACTAATCACTGTAATTGCGCCGGTAGAAGAGTTAACCGTACATACGGCGGGTGTTGTTGAAGCAAAGGTAATTGTTCCGGTGTTTGCTGGTGATGAGGTTGCGGTTACCGAGTGAGTACCCGCGGCCTCACTATAGGTAACACCTGTTGGGGCTGCACCGAAGGCAACACCTAGGCTTCCCTTGCCAACTGTAATAGTCACCGGAGTGGCGGTAGTTGCGGCAGAGTAATTGGCATCGGCTGCCTTGCTAGCCGTGATCAAACAAGTTCCTGTTGAATTTGTTACGGTCACAAGACCAGTGGCGTTAACAGAACACGCGGTTGAGGAACCGGCTGAGTATGAGAGTGTCCCTGTGCCTGATCCTCCCGTTGCAGTAACTTGTTGGGTATTTCCATAGGCGAGGGTGTAAGAGGTGGTGGCAAAGCTAAGGGTGGCTTGGGTTGAAGGTTGAGGCGTTACCGAAGATGACGGAGAAGAAGCAGGTGAGTTTCCGGCGCCATTAGCGGCCACAACAGTGAAGGTGTAGGCAGTTCCATTCGAAAGGCCTGAAACGGTGCACGAGGTTGTGGTGGTGGTGCAGGTCAGCGATCCCGGCGAGGAGGTTACGGTGTAGCCAGTAATGGCGCTTCCACCATTAGATGCCGGCGCTGTCCAACTTACCAGCGAGGAGGTGCTGGCAACCGTTCCGGCTACCGCAGTAGGGGCTCCAGGGGTGTCAAAATAGGTGAAGCCGCCAGTCAAGGTAACGCTGCCAACTGAATTTGTGAAAACCACATTCGCCGCCCCAACGCTCGCTGAAGCGGGCGTTGTAATTGAGACTTGAGAGTCGGAAATTTGACTGATATTTGTCGCAGCCACACCACCGACAGTCACTCCGGTCACACCAGTTAAGTTCGAACCATTAATAATGGTCGAAGTACCCCCAGATTTGGGTCCAGCTGTTACAGAAAGTGAACTGATGGAGGGTGGAGGTGGAGGTGGATATGAACTACTACAAGTGACAGAACCCGACGTGGTACTTAAGGTCGAGCCTTTCGAACCGGGATCGGAGTTTGATAAGCAGGCGGTCGAACTGCCGGAATCATAAGGGGTGTTGTACAACGCATAGACTTGAGAATCGCTTGCAGTTGGAAAAGTCAACGAAAGAGCGTAATTAGAGGAATATCTAGCCGTCGAACTTATTCTGATTGCGCTCAGATTCATGGCTTGTCCAGAACCGCCGCCAAGTTGGATCCCATTGATGGCGCCATTTTGACGTTGGAAGGGCAAGTTACAAGTACTTATTTTCGCACCGTTTAGAAACAACGCTGATGTTCCAGCATTTTGGTTTGTATACGGATAGACCACGAGGGCGATGTTGTACCAAGTATTTGTTGTTGGTGCGATCGAATTAAATGAGCAACTATTTCCGCTCATTTGATCGTTGTGCCAACTAAAACTTCCACCGCTCGACCAAGTCAAGTCAATGACTCTATAAGTATTGTTGTAAGTCCATGATCGAAATATTTGGTTTGATGACCCTATACTCGAAAAGTTGACATAAGATTCAAAAGTCACGCCAGCTGTCGAGTCATAGCCTTGCCCAACAATATTGATAGTCTGTAAGCCACCACTTGAAATCGCCATACTTCCATTGGTGACCGCTGCATGGGCTTGCGGGAGAAGAGTGGGCACCAAAACACCTGGTACAAACGAAATTAGTGGGACGATTAGAATTGCAACCAAAGCGTGACTCACCTGTCGACGAATGTGCAAATTTTTCAAAAGAAGTATCTTTGATGCATTCATATCGTGTGCAACGCTCCTTTAATACTTCGATCCAGCGATGAGGTTGCTCAGCGCCAACCATATGGTGAAGATTGGTTATACATACCAAACTTAGAGCATTATTCCATAAATGGAATAATTATCCACATTTATCTGATCGTTCCAAGTGTCGGGCTCTACCCCAACCTTGCCCCAGAGTTCTACACTCGCCCTATGGCAGCGAAAGATCAGAAAGCCCCTCCCTCTGGTGGTCGCCAGGCTGCCTATACCGCCCGCAATCGGGCGGCGCTTATTAAGGCAGGTCAGGAAGTTCTGGCCGAGTTTGGCCCTTCTGCCACGATCGAACAACTTGCGGCACATGCCCAGGTTTCCCCGACCACGATCTATAAATACTTTGAAAACAAGGACAAGCTATTCCTCGAAGCCCTCGGAACGGCTTGGGAGTCCTGGCTCGGATGGGCCGCCACGCAAAATCCAACTACCGATAGATTCCAAAGAATTATTAACCTGGGCCGCAGGCTCTTTTATGTAAGGCAGACCCACCCACTCTTCGCTCAGATGCTCCACAGCTCGTTGGGTTTCATGCCCGATTTTGTGATTGCGTCAGACCAAGGTGAAGGCAAGAAGGTATTTGCCTCGTTGGCCGCCGCTGGCGATTTCAAGCAAGATGATTTTGATAAGAGATATCTTCTTTGGACATATATTTTCTCTGGCTTGCTTAGAGCTGTGCTCGTTACTGATGAGCTCTCCCCCGATGAAGCCGAAGTCGCCCTTGTCATAGGGCTATCAGTCTTTGGAGTCAGTGAAGCTAAAGCGAAGAAATTACTTTCAACCAAACTTGTATTCGAACTAGTTAAATAAAAACGGCCCCACCGAAAGGTGAGGCCGTGAATTAAGCTGCAGTGATTAGTTAGCTTGCTCTTCGCCCAAAACTGAGACGCGGTTCTTTGATACTGAGATAAACCCACCACTCATCGCAAAGTCATGGGAAGAACCATCTGTTGACTTAATTGAGACAGTTCCCTCGACCAGGATTCCTAGAAGTGGAGCATGGTCAGGCAAGATTCCAATGTCACCCTCAAGAGTGCGGGCTGAAACCATCGTTGCCTCGCCCGACCAGACGCGCTTTTCGGGCGAAACAACTTCAACGGTGAGATTGGCAGAGGCCACGAGTTATGCCTTAACCGATGCAGCAAGCAATGCGTACCGTGCCTGCACTTCTAATTCTGATATGGGACGGAAAGCCTCCCCTAGCGCTTCAACCTGGATCGAGTAGATTCCACGATAACTGGCATCCGGCGCACTAGAAGCAACCCAAACTCGAAAGTTTTCCTTTTTGCTTTTCGACACGTTGTGCCAGGTAAAGATAGCCATAAGTTCCCGTGCGCTCCCAGCCCGCTCTTACAGACAGATATGAAAGGGAACTTAAACCCAGTGGCCATTGAACCTTCACGGCAATTCAAAAAGAAGAAGCCGACCAGCCTTGAAAAGCAGTTACAGCTAGCCAAAATAAGGAAGCTAAATGCGGATACAGCAAAGGAGATTCAAGAAACTCAGACTTCGATTCTCTCTTCATATGGCCCAAAATCGACTTCCAAGTGCTTCTAGGGGCTTTGGAACAAGTGTAGGACAGTTCAAGGTAAACCCTCAAGAAGCGAACGCAATGAAATCTTTAAGATTGACCAGACGTGGTAGGCACAAGCGCCCACATTTTCCCCCGCAGCCCCACAAAAAGCCCCGCATAATTCATAAAAATCCTTATAGGTTTGTAAAGTGCTAGAAACAATTAGAGAGCCGTATTCCCGTGGGAATTGGCCCTCTAACCTGATTAGAAAGAAGAGTCGCCCTATAAGCCGGATCCTGTCCTTCGCTCTCGCGAATGGGGCACCATCCATCTAGCCGCGGGATTACTCGCGCGATCAAGCGACCTACCTGATGACTCGGGCGAGCAACCCTCTATGCCATCGTTTTGGTCTTGCTCCAAGTGGGGTTTGCCTAGCCATTGATGTCACCATCAATGCGGTGGTCTCTTACACCGCCTTTTCACCCTTACCGCGTGTACGCGCGGCGGTTCTTTTCTGTGGCACTGTCCCGCGGGTTACCCCGGGTGGGCGTTACCCACCACTTTGCTCTGCGGAGTCCGGACTTTCCTCGGCACCACAGCATCTTGTGCTGTCGCAACGCGGTGTCCCCAGACGACTCTTCTCGCTCAAGGATACGCGAGAAGGTAGTTGCGAGGTAGTCGCAATTTCTGCTTAGGGTGGCCCTTTGCTAATGTTTGCCGCGGTCAAGAGCGTCGATATCAAGCCCCGGCTCGTCGAACAGCAACCCTCCAACGCGGTGGGGTGCTCCGGGTGAGGACCAGGCCAGAAAGTCTGGCAAGCGCGGGTTTATCACCCCGTATTTTGCAGAGCAGCGCTCTGCCCGAAAGGTAGTAAATATGAAGAAGCATCTAGGAATTGCAGTTCTCTCGGCTGCACTGGTTGGAACCCTCTCCCTCGGATTCACCACATCTGCCTCACAGGCAGCAACGGGTGCAAACCTTCCAACACTCACCAAGGGAATCCTGACTATCGGAACCGATACTCCGGCTTACACACCTTGGTTTGATAACAACAATCCAGCAGATGGTAAAGGTTTTGAGTCCGCTGTGGCCTACGCAGTTGCAAAGCAACTTGGCTATCCCGCTTCAAAGGTGAAGTGGGTACACGCCGGCTTCGACTCAGTTATCCAACCGGGGAAGAAGGCATTTGACTTCGACATTAACGAAGTGTCGATCACTCCAGATCGCGCAAAGGCCGTTGACTTCTCTACTGGTTATTACGACGTCGCCCAAGCCATTATCACGACCAGCAAGTCGAAGATAGCTAAGGCAAAGACCATAGCTGACCTTGCAAACGCAAAACTTGGCGCATCGGTCGGTTCAACTTCGTACACAACAATCACCGATGTGATCAAGCCAAAGGTAAAGCCTGCGGTATTTGATACCAATGACTTGGCAACTGCCGCCCTTAAGAACGGTCAGATCGATGGACTCGTTCTCGATCTCCCAACCGCTTTCTACGTCGCAGGTGCAGAACTATCCAATGGAGTCATCCTCGGTCAGTTCGCCCCCAAGGCTGGCAGCGATCAATTTGGGCTCGTTCTCAATAAGGGCAGCGCTCTAACGAAGTCAGTCTCTGCAGCGGTGGATGCACTTCGTGCTAACGGAACCTTGAAGACACTCGCAGCCAAGTGGCTTGCGAATGTTGGCGGAGCACCTGTACTCAAGTAGTTTGAACCCCTACTTGTATCGGAGGCCCGATGTCCTACCAACCTTCACCGCTGCGACTGCAGCGGGAGGCGGCTAGGCGTCGGGCCTCTCGTCGCTCCAGCCTGATTGCGGTCCTAAGCACGATCGTTATCGGAACCGCACTCACAATCATCGTTACCGGCGCGCCCGGATTCAAAGCAGTACGCCAATCATTCTTCAGCTGGCACTATGCCAAGAGCGCCTTCCCGCATGTGCTCTCTGGACTTCTTATTAATTTACGAGTCTTGGTAATCGCAGGGTTTTTCGTCCTTATCTTCGGACTTCTGATCGCACTGGCGCGAACATCTCGCTCCCCCGTTCTGTACCCGATTCGCCTCCTTGCGACGGTCTACACCGACATCTTCCGTGGCCTACCACTCTTGCTCGTCCTGCTCTTGGTTGGTTTCGGTCTTCCCGGACTCGGGATATCGTGGATTCCTGGTTCAGTAGTCGTGCTTGGAACGGTTTCTCTCATCTTGACCTATTCCGCCTATGTCGGCGAAGTGATCAGAGCCGGAATTGAGGCAGTGCATCCTGCCCAGCGCATGGCAGCCCGCGCCCTGGGTTTAACCCAAACTCAAACCCAGCGATATGTAGTCCTGCCACAAGCACTTCGCAAAGTTATTCCAGCTCTCCTCAATGACCTGATTTCGCTGCAGAAAGATTCGGGGTTGATCTCGGTTCTGGGAGCGATTGACGCAATTAGGGCTGCGCAGATCGACACTGCACAGTCATTTAACTTCACACCATATTTAGTCGCTGGTGCACTCTTTGTTTCGCTTACGATTCCATTAACTCGTTTCACTGATTGGCTTACAAGACGCCAAGATTTAGCGCGAGTACAACAGGGGCAGTGGTAGTTATGACAGAGTCGATGCTCGACATCATCAACTTGCGTAAAAGCTACGGCTCGGAACTTGTTCTGCAAGATATTTCCACCACGCTGCGAGAGCACGAGGTCAAAGTCTTGATCGGGGCGAGTGGTTCTGGAAAATCCACGCTCTTGCGTGCCATAAACCTGTTGGAAGGTATTGACGATGGTCAAATCTTGCTCGACGGGCAAGATATAACAGCAGTCGGAGTAGATGGCGATGCCGTCCGAGCGCAAATCGGCTCGGTATTTCAGGCGTTCAACTTATTTCCTCATCTAGATGTTTTAGAGAACATCACGCTTGCGCCACGCAGAGTCCACGGGGTATCCAAAGCTGATGCAGAGAGCAAAGCATTGCAACTTCTTGAACGCTTCGGATTGGCAGATAAGGCGAAGAAATATCCTGACCTGCTAAGCGGTGGGCAACAACAGCGGGTAGCAATCTTGCGAGCCGTAATAACGAAACCCAAGGTTCTCTTGCTTGATGAGGTTACAAGTGCACTGGATCCAATTCTTATCGCCGAGGTTCTCGCCCTTATATCTGAGTTAAAGGGTGAAGGAATGACAATGATGATCGCCACCCATGAGATGAGCTTTGCAAAGCGGGTTGCAGACCAAGTTCTCTTCCTGCATCGTGGAAAGATCATGGAAGCTGGCTCACCAGAACAAATTCTGGAAGCACCAAACTCTGTAGAGTTGCGAAGTTTCCTTGGCGCTCTTCGGCAAGCTGGGCGACTCTAGTCTTTATCGCCCTTGCCGCGTGCCTCATCGATCTTTGCCTGCGTTAGATGAGGGAGTGCGAAATAGGCTAGAAAGAGCCCAACCATTGCTCCGAATAGCATTGGTGTGCGCAGTGCGTAAGTTCGCGAGTAAAGATGCACTGAAATTGTGACCAATAGTCCACCAATAAGTGCACCAATAGGTTGGCTGCCTAGAGCAAAAAATCGGTAGACGCTATTGACTCTTCCAAGGATCTGATCCGGGATGATTTCTTGTCTCATCGAGACGGTGACAACGTTCCAAAGAATAGCCAGGAACATCTCTACGGCTCCGACCAGCCATGCGACCTCCCAATTGGGAGCAAACGCAAGAACGACAAGTAGTACTGGAGCTCCTAGGATCGCCATCTTGAGAATTCGCGCCCTGCCAATTCGTTTAATGATACGTCCAGAGAGAATCCCTCCGAGTGCTCCGCCGACTGCAAATCCAGTACTCAACAATCCGTAGGTAACGACAGATGTATGAATCACCTCTTGGGCAAAGAGAATGAAGACCGACATTCCAAGTGCATTCAATCCGTTGAGTGAACCAAGAATGAAGGCAAGCGGGCGAAGAAAGGGGTGTTTCCAAAGCCAAGTCAGCCCCTCTTTAAGCTCTGCTCTGAAGTTTGGCTTCACTTCAGAAATCGCCTGCTTCTTGATCATCGAGGAGGCGATCAGTGCAATGAGCCCCGCCGAGGCAAAGAAGGTGGCGCCATCAAATGCAAGAGGTGCGAATATTGAAAGGCTGAGCAGGAGAGAAGCGAGTGGCGGTCCAGCAAAATTACGCGTCAGCGATTCTGAAGTCCAGAGGCGACCATTAGCAGTTTCAAGTTGTTCGGTATCTACGATCAGAGGAACGAAGGTTTGGGAAGCACCATTTCCCAAAACCTCACCGCAACCGAGTAGAAAGGTTGCTACTAAAAGTAAAAGGTATAGCCCGGTGTGGGTGTGGATCACAGATAGATTGGCGATACTTTTCACAACATGTATGTGCGTGCGATTTCCCCAAATGGATACTGCCACGACAAGAGTCACGATTCCTCGTAAGACATCTGTGAAAACAATGACGGTGCGACGGGGGAACCTGTCAATGAAGACACCAGCGGGGAGGCTAAATACCAACCACGGCATCGTTCCCATTAAACCGATAATTGATAATAAGAGAGGTGAGCGAGTTATAGAAGAGGCGATCCACGGGTAGGCAACAATCGAGACACCATCACCTAAGTTGGAAAGCGCGCTAGCGGCAAAGAGCTTTTGATAAGAACCAGGTAACCGCTTTGCCGCCATTACTTAGCTACTGCCCGCTCACTGAGCGATTTCAGGGCGCGAAGTCCATCGGAAGGCCAGACTGCGACAGTTGTAATACTGCACGGCAAGATATCGACGTGGTACATCACTTCTAGTGGAGCAGTAGTGGCATAGGCGGCGATAGCTCGGATCACGATGTTGTGGGTCACTACACAGATCTTCTTTCCGGGAAAACGCTCCACCAGATCTGTAATTCCAGCCTCAACGCGAGAGTAAACCTCTGCGTAGGACTCTCCTCCTCCGGGGCGATGCGAGAGGGAAGTCAACCAAGCGTTCCAATCCTCCGGGTGCTTCTCTTGCACTTCGGTGGGGGTTAAACCTTCCCAAATTCCGAAATCGCACTCCACCCAGATATCGTCAAAAACAGGTTCAAGTCCGCTGGCATCTGAAACTTCTTTTGCCGTCATCATCGTGCGCATTAGTGGCGATGCAATAAGTACGTCGGGCTTACGCGCAGCGATTTCGCGTCCGACAGCTTGCGCCTGACCAATGCCAGTATCTGTCAGCGGTGGATCCATTGGTCCAACCCCAGAGAACCGTCGGCTAGGGGTCAACGTCGTCTCTCCGTGGCGGACAAACCAGATCGTTGTCGGCACTTCCGTTGAAACAAGGCGCGCCGTTAAGTAATTTAGAACTGGCTTGGACACGCTTCCAGCATCTCCGTCGAGCGCCTTATTAGCGAGGCGATCAGCGTGTGAATTCTCTTCGCGCGGGATCCACTGAAAGGTGATGAGCTCCATAGGGTGGATAGAGCGCGCCTCTTTAGCGAGTTCGCGCATATCGGGGTGCTTGATCTGCCAACGCCCAGACATCTGTTCAACCACTAACTTCGAATCCATCTTTACATGGATCTTCGCTTGCGGATCAAGTTCGTGTGCCTTACGCAAGCCCGCCACCAGCCCGGAATATTCGGCAACGTTGTTAGTAGTGATTCCGATGACATCGTAGAGCTCTGCGAGAAGGACTCCATTTTCTGAAACCGTAGCGCCATAAGCAGCTGGTCCTGGGTTACCACGCGATCCGCCATCGGCAGTAACGACAAAATCACGAGCCATTTAGATCCTCACTAAGATTCGACGACACTCTTCGCAACGAATAATTTCATCCATCCCTAGGCCCTTGATGCGCTCCAACTCAATCGCGTTAATAGAGAGGTGGCAGCCATCGCACTTGTTACCAATTAAGAGTGCGGCACCGACTCCATGTGCCGAATGGCGGATCTTGTCGTATAACTCGACGAGGGCCGGATCAATCTTGGGTACCAAAGCTCCGCGGGCTCCACCAAGTTCGGCCAGAGTGGCATCAATCTCGCTCTTTGCATTTTCAAGGCGCACGTTGAGTTCTAGTTCTAACTGCTTAAGTCCGACTTGGTCGTTTCGCAACTCCTCAACTCGAGCCTTAACGCCGTCGTGCTTCATCAAGATTTCTAACTCGCCATCTTCAAGATCTGCTTTGCGTTTGGCCAATGTCACCAATTCGTGCTGCAACTGTTCAAGTTCCTTAGGGGTCCCGATGCCAGAGTTAAGGCGAGACTCATCCTTTTTCATACGATCTTCGACCTGCTCAACATCCATCTCGCTGCGACGGAGTTCGATGGCTACATCTGCCAGTTCGGTCTCGACAACGCTCAATTCAACGGCGGTATTTTCGAGGCGGGAATGAATCGCGGCGATCTGCTCGATTTCGGGGAGCCCCGCCAGTTTGACCTTGGCCTGAGTGATCTGAGAGTCAATCATTTGCAGTTCGATGAGAAGATTTTGGTCCTCAGGGGTTGCCTTCACCAAAGCTCCTATCGTCGTACCACTTGAATATTGAGTTGCCCTACTTTAACTGAGAAATGCTTTGACCATCAATTTGCTATGGAATCATTCATCCTTGAGCCTCCCTCGGGAGAGAAGAGCCACGAAAGGTCACTATGTCTGAATATTTAGAGATGTCCCAAGAGGAGCAGATTGCCCTCGTTCAGGAGTTTGCTCTGGACTCTCTAGCGCAATATGGGATGACCGCTAAACAGATCGAGTGTGTCAACCACGCGTACAACACAACCTTCAAATTTGTCGCGGAAGATGACAAGGCATACGCCTTGCGCGTGGGCACTAACTTCCGCAAATGGCCGGAGCACGTATGGGCGGAGTCGCAGTGGCTCCTTGATCTTGCCCGCGAAGGAAGCATTAACGCCCCCGTCCCGATTCTGAATCTGCAAGGTGAGCCCTACTCCAACCAGTACTTCTTCTATCAGGGATCCAACATTGACGTAATGATCTACCCCTGGATTGATGGGGAAGTAGTCGATACAGACCCTACGGATGAGCAACTCTTCGAACTCGGGGCAGCAACGGCAAGACTTCATCAACTCGGCAAAGGTTTTAAGCCAAATGGGTATGCCAATTTTCTGGATGTAGATCGTCCACTTATGGTGCGTCGAGACAACTTGTTCTCGTTCCCACAGCCATTAATCTCCTCCGAGTTATATGCGCTGCTAGAAGAGCTCCGCGAACGCTCCGCTAAATTATTTGATTCTTTGAAAGAGCGCTTCGAGCGTCAGTTGATCCATGCCGATCTTCATTTCGGCAATATCGTCTACAACGGAGAGAAGATGTCGATTCTCGACTTTGACGATGCAGGAATTGGATTTCCCCAACAGGACCTCGCTATCTCCATCTTCTACCTTCGGGAGGATCGAGAGCGTGAAAAGCACCTTTTAGCGGGATACCAATCCGTTGCACCACTACCTATCTATGAACCGGAAGAACTGGAACTCCTAATAGCAAATCGCCAGTTAGTTCTTCTCAATTACTTATTTGAGAGCACAACCGCTGATGAAGTTGCGATGGTCCCGGGTTACCTCGAAAAGTCGGAGCGAAGAATCAAGTACTTCTTTAAAACCGGTGAGTTCGCTTTATTGATGTGATCGTCAGTTCCAAGTCGTCTTCCAGATCGTATTCACACCCACTTGGTTGAAGCCAATATTCGAGTAAACCTTATTTGAATCAGGATTCTTCGCATCGGCATAAAGCATCACGGCTAGCCCCCGCGCTTTGAGTAGTGAGGAGATTCCGGCCACCAAAAAACTGGCATACCCCTTCTTGCGCTGCTCGGGTGGCGTGTAGACCGGGCCGATCCGGCAAAGTTTGCCGAGCAAAGTTTCCACTGCGTAGGAATGGCCCGCCAACGAAACGACTTCGTCAGCGACCGTCCAAAGGTAAAGCATTTGATTCGCGATGTGGCGGCTAATTACTCCTTCGAGGTCATGACTCTTAACCTCCGCCTCTATCTCGAAGGCCTGATACCAACGCAAAACGAGTTCACGGTCCTTGACCGTCGCATACCTAATTTTCCCGCTCACATTCTTTGGAGCAATTACGCGATCTAACAAATAACTAAGGTGAGTCTGTTCTAGTTCATATGAAAAGGCGTCCTGAAAGATTTCTTGGCAGCGCGATAAGAAGAGCTCGACAACTTCAAGGGGTCCGTTAACTCCTGGAAAACGTTG
>CAIWWH010000040.1 GCA_903916385.1 uncultured Actinomycetes bacterium | reverse complement strand
GGTGTTATCGGAAGTCACTTGAAACCTGACCAGACCACCGCTCAAGCGGTCGCGACTCTGCGCGCTAGTGGGCAGAAGACTCTCGCTGACGTTGTGGGCAAGAGCGGCGCAATTCCTGGCAAAGGAATTGATTTCACCGCAGTCGCGCATTGGATTGCGCTGGCAATTGGACTCTACCTGATCTCTTCGCTCTTCCTATGGTTGCAGCAATACCTGATGGCCGGCGTTACTCAGAAGACCGTCTTTAGATTGCGTCGCCTGGCGGAGGAGAAGATCGGACGTCTGCCATTGAGTTACTTTGATGGAACGTCGCGGGGCGATCTGCTCTCACGCGTCACAAATGATGTCGACAACATTTCGACATCGATGCAGCAAGGGCTCTCACAAATTCTCAACTCACTTTTGACGGTCCTTTCAGTGCTGATCATGATGGTCTGGATTAGCCCGCTCCTTGCACTCATCTCTTTAGTTGCCATTCCACTCTCTATGTTCGTTTCGGTCCGTATTGCCAAGGCATCTCAGAAGCAGTTCATCGCGCAATGGGATTGGACCGGAAAACTCAACGGCCATGTTGAAGAGATGCACACTGGTGCCGCCCTGGTAAAAGTATTTGGACGGCGTAAACAAGCGATTGCTGATTTCGCCGTTCTCAATGAGAACCTCAACAAATCTTCATTTAATGCCCAATTTATGTCGGGCATCATCATGCCTTCGACAACCTTCATTTCAAATCTGATCTACGTCGGTATCTCCGTTCTTGGCGGTTACCGCGTCGCTACTGGAACGATGTCATTGGGCGATGTGCAAGCATTTATCCAATACTCTCGCCAATTCGGTATGCCACTTGCCCAGATAGCCGGCTTAATGAATACCGTGCAGTCGGGTGTTGCTTCAGCAGAACGACTCTTTGAATTACTCGATGCTCCTGAAGAGGAGCCAGATCGCACTCCGAGCATTCCACTGACTCGTGCAACGGGTGCCATCTCCTTTAAGAACGTTTCTTTCCGCTACCAGGAAGATCAACCTCTGATCGAGAACTTCAACCTTGATGTGGCTCCGGGGCAGACCGTGGCAATCGTCGGACCAACTGGTGCTGGCAAGACAACCCTGGTTAATCTCATTATGCGCTTCTACGAGATCAACGGCGGTGAGATAACCCTCGACGGGATCAACACTCGAGACATAACCCGCGATGATCTTCGCCGTCAATTTGGAATGGTGCTGCAAGATACCTGGCTCTTCTCGGGAACAATTGAAGAAAATATCGCTTTCGGTTCCAAGGATCCCTCTCATGCGGGAGTAGTGGCAGCGGCCGAAGCAGCCAATATCGATCACTTCATCCGCGGTTTACCTGGTGGCTATGAATCCCTGCTCACGGATGATAATTCCAGTGTCTCTAATGGAGAGCGCCAGCTTCTGACGATCGCCCGCGCTTTTATGGCCGATCCTGCGGTTCTGATTTTGGACGAAGCGACCTCGTCGGTGGATACCCGCACCGAAGTCTTGGTACAGCATGCGATGGCAAGGCTCCGCCTCGGGCGTACGAGTTTTGTGATCGCCCACCGCCTCTCGACAATTCGCGATGCCGACACCATTCTGGTGATGGATAAGGGGAGCCTCATTGAGCAGGGAAATCACGAGCAGCTGATGGCAGCCAAGGGCTTCTACTTTGACCTGTATGCCAGCCAATTTGCCTCGGGTGGAGCCGACGAAAAGTAGATTAACCCCTCACCTCAGGGGGTAATTTCGCGGGCGAATCTATCGCCTTAGACCTCGTACAGGCTGTAAGGTCTGCGGATATCTCGCCCACCGCATCGATGGATGCCCTCTCAAATCCGGAGGTTTCTGCATGGCCAACTCCAGTAATCAAGAACACAAATTAGCCCCCAACGTCTTGGGGCTCTTTGAGTCAGCCGTCATGGGCGTCGCGGGTTCAGCCCCGGCTTACTCAATTGCTGCAACCACCGCTGGACTAGTCGCGGCGGTCGGACTGGCCGGACCAGCTTCGCTCCTGTACTGCGGAATCGCCATGTTCGGAATTGTCTTCGCCTTCAATTATCTAGGCCGGACAGAGTCCAACGCGGGAGCTACCTACGCCTGGGTGCGTCGTGGAATTCACCCTGCGGCTGGATACTTGGCCGGCTGGTCCCTCTTGATGTGCTCCTCCATCTTTATGGTTGCAGCAACTTTCCCGGCAGGCTCTTCATTCCTCGGCCTCTTCTCCACATCACTCTCTAATAGCAAGGGATGGGTAACGCTCTTCGGTAGTGCCTTCTTCCTTCTGATGGTGGCGGCGGTTGCGTTTGGCGTCACGATTACAGCGCGCGTTCAGGTGATTATGTCTGCAATTGAAGTGGGCTTGCTCCTACTCTTTGGAATCCTTGCAATCGTCCACGCCCATCCAGTCCATCCATTTAGCTGGAGTTGGTTCGCTTGGAGCAACCCATTCGGCAAGAACTCAGTTTTCTTCGCAGGTGCGCTTCTCGCAGCCTTCTACTACTGGGGATGGGATGTAACCGCCAACCTCAATGAAGAAACCAAGGGATCACGCAAGACCCCAGGACAAGGTGCCATCATCGGAATGATCGTTACCTTCATTCTCTTTGAAATCTTTACTGTTGGCTCCAACATGGTCCTTTCGAGTAAGCAGGTCTCCGATAACTCAGGCAATGTCCTCGGTGTGCTAGGACAGGAAGTTTGGAAGGGAAACGGCGGAAAACTTCTCGTGGTTGCCGTCCTGCTTTCTACGGTTGCGACTCTTGAGACTCAGTTGATTCAAGTTACCCGCACTATGTTCTCCATGGGACGCGATGGAACACTCCTCAAGTCCTTTGGAACTGTCCATAAGAAGTACAAGACTCCAATGGTTGCGACATTGACGATCACCGTGATTGGTATCGGTCTCTTTGTTGGATCACAATTCATCGGATCAATCGGCACCATCATGACCGATGCGATCGCAGCTATCGGTTTGCAAATTGCCGTCTATTACGCCTTTGCAGGATTTTCCGTCGTTGTCCTCTTCCGTATCGAGATTTGGAAGAGCCCAAAGAACTTCCTACTTATGGGACTCTGGCCTCTGCTCGGCGGAGTATTCATGACAGTCATGTTCTTTAAAGTTATTCCGACGTTGAACGACACGACTAAGTGGATTGGATTGGGAAGTATCGCACTTGGATTCATTCCTATGATTTATTACTGGTCAAAAGGTCACGTCTACTTCAACCTCCCAACGAAGCAAGAGCGCTTGGCTGCTCTCGGTGAGTTGGAGCAGATTCTCTAGTTGGTTAACTCCAACTTTCAAACAGTAGTAAGGGCGGCAATTGGCTAAGTCAAGGGACCGTCAAGAGATCGGCCCAGTTGCATTTCTTGTAGCTGGGCTGATGTTTATGGAGTTTCTCGACGGATACATCGTGCCGACGGCCGCTCCCACCATTGCTCGTTCATTTCACATTCTTTCCGCACAACTAGGTATTTGTGTCACCACTTACATGGTGGCGATAGTCGTCTTGATTCCTCTCTCAGCATGGATGACAGATAGATTCGGCGTTCGCCTAATTCTCTTCGCCGGAATTAGCATCTTCACTCTCGCATCCTTGGGTTGCGCCCTCAGCACCAACTTATTTGAACTTACCTTTATGAGAATTTTGCAGGGTGTGGGCGCTGCCACCATGGTTCCAGTCGGGCGACTCATCCTGATGCGTTCGGTAGATAAGGGTCAGGTGATCAGAGCAATCTCTTATTCGGTCTGGCCCGCACTGGTAGCGCCGGTAGTTGCACCGGTTTTAAGTGGCTTCATCATTGCGCACTCTTCGTGGCATTGGATCTTTCTGGTCAATATTCCAATCGGAGTACTGGCCCTAATCGCTGGCTGGATGATAGTTCCGAAGCTTCCAGGTAGTCAGGCCGAGAAGCTTGATTGGCTCGGACTTTATGGGTCTGCCACTAGTTTGGGCCTCTTGGTCTTCGGGGCCGCAAATCTTGGAGCGCCCCACATCAATATCTTGGCAACGCTCCCCCTCTTTCTCCTTGGGATCGGAATAGGAGTGCCAACGATTCTTCATCTGCGCAGTGCACAAGACCCGCTTATTGATCTGAAGGTGCTCACGATCCAGACATTTCATCTCAACTCGACGAGTGGATTGTTATTTAGAGTTGCGCAGAATAGCGCACCCTTTCTACTGCCCTTGCTCTTCCAAGATAAATTTGGATGGAGTGCCGAGAGGGCAGGATCGATGCTCTTCTTCTATCTCCTTGGAAATCTATCTTTCAAAAGTTTTACCACTCCACTAATGAAGAGATTCGCATTCAAACCCTTGATACTGCTGGTTACCTTCATCAGCGCACCGTTGACCTTCTTGCTCGGCTTCTTGCCTGCATCGCTACCCACTTTCTGGATGGCGGCGCTCCTTCTCCTTACCGGAGGAATCCGCTCCCTCGGAATGACGCTATACAACACAATTACCTTTGCGGACACCGATCAAATGGTGATGTCACACGCCAACACGATCGCCAATATGGTGCAGCAACTCTCGACGGTCATCGCCGTTGCGGTTGCAGTAGTGGCCCTGAATATCGGGCGGGCCTCCTTCGGACTTGCTAATCAATTTACATTTGCATTTTGCATCGTGGTCGGAGCGCTGGCGCTTTCGTTGCCAAACGTTCTGCGCTTACCCTCTGACGCCGGGCAATCGCTCCGCAATTAGGCGTACTCTTAGCGCGTGCTAAGCCCAAGACTTCGCTTCGCGATTGCAGTAGCCAAGAGCGCTAGCGCCGCCTCAAAGTGGATCGGCAATAAGGGCGAGACTCTTCCTGGACGAATTCTTTTAGCTATTGAACCAGAAGCGATTTCATTATTGGCAGCTGGAAAAGAGGTCATTTTGATCTCTGGAACAAACGGAAAAACCTCAACTACGAGGGCAGTAGCGAGCATTGTCTCCCAGCTCGGAGAAGTAGCAACAAGCGGATCGGGATCGAATCTGGCCTGGGGAGCCGCCAATGCACTTATGTCACCGGCACCTTTCGCGGTTCTTGAAATTGATGAGCTCCACTTGCCGGCGATCATCGCACAGACCGATCCATCAGTAGTTCTACTTCTCAACCTAACCCGGGACCAACTACACCGCATGCACGAGGTGAAGCGCGTGGCCGACCGCTGGCATGTTGAATGCACCGAGGCAACGAATACCATCTTCGTGGCAGACATCGATGATCCTTTCATTAACTATGCAACCGTCAATGCCATCAACGTGGTCCGAGTTTCATTTGGTGGCAGGTCGCATCCAGACGGCGCAGTCTGTCCACGCTGTGGTTCTTATCTGACTTGGCTTCGCGGAAATTACAGTTGTACATGTGGGTTAACAAACAAGATAAGTGATGCAAAATTTAAGAAGGGCTCAGCGGCTTATCGCAACGCGATATTGGCGAATCTGGTCGGTGAAGTTGTTGATGCACCTCCGATTGCATTTACTGAAACTCAGCTGGAGCGCACTGTGGTGAAGGATTTTGCCGGCAAAACGGCACATTTTAGGCTGACGAAGAACCCGGCGTCGTGGACAGAGGCGCTATCTGCCGAACTGCATCCCGAGGTGATTCTTGTTCTTAATGCCAGGCAGGTTGATGGCATTGACACCTCATGGCTCTGGGATGTCTCCTTTGCGGCGCTTAGAGGGCATAGCGTCATTGTCTGCGGTGAACGCGCCTTGGATATGGCCTATCGGATTCATGTTGAAGGTGTCGAGCCAGTCCTTGCAAACTCCTTTGAGGAGGCAATTTCACTATGTAAGCGAAGCGATATCTCAGTTCTCTCCGCGTACACCGCTTTCTTTGAGTTGGTGATGTAATGCTCGAGATCATTCGCATTCACAATGAGTTACTGGGTACATACGGTGATCGTGGCAATGCCGACGTCCTAAAATTTAGAGCCGGGCTGCGAAAGATAAGGGCGCGCGTAACAGACATCTCTTATCTCGATCCACTACCCGCAAGCGGTGATATCTACCTGTTAGGTGGTGCGGAGGACGCTGCACAACTTCTTTCTCTAACTGCGCTGCGTAAAGGTTCCATTCTAAAGAAGTCCGCTGATCGCGGGGCTGTTGTGGTGGCGATCTGCGCAGGTTTCCAAATTATCGGCAATAAATATGTCACTCGTGATGAAGAGATCAAGGGGCTTGGGCTTTTAGATGTCGTCACCACCCCAGGAGATAAACGGCTAGTTGGAGATATCGCAATTAGGAGCGATCTCTTTGCACTCCCTCTGACTGGTTTTGAGAATCACAGCAGTGTGACGACTCTTGGCGCAGATGCGCAGCCATTCGGTCGCGTGATAGAGGGCAATGGAAATGGTCTCGCTGGTTTAGATGGTGCCATTAACAAGAACGTCTTTGGAACATATTTACATGGTCCTGTACTGGCCCGTAACCCAGAATTTGCTGATTTGCTCTTAGAGCGAGCTGTCGGAAGCGCGATTGCGAGCGTGGATGATGAGTTAGCCCTGCGTTATGCCACGTGGCGAAGAAGCCTTCTTAAGTAGGTTACAATTAGGTGTTGCATCCGCAGCACAACTCATAGAACCTCTGTTTAGCACCACAAACAAGTTCGTTTGCGAGTCTTACGTCAGTCTTCTGATAAGCACCACGAGACACGCATCTATGTCTCGATTGGTATAACTATGTCTACGTTCCGTAATTTAGGTGTTACTCCTGCGCTCTGCGAGGCTCTCGAAGCCGAAGGCAAGACCGCCCCATTCCCTATTCAAACCGCCACCCTGCCCGATGCCATCAAGGGACGCGATGTCCTAGGTCGCGGCCAGACTGGCTCTGGAAAGACCCTGGCATTTGGTCTAGCGATGCTCACGCGCCTAAACGGCCGCACCGCCAAGCCCCACAAGCCACTTGGTTTAATCCTCTCTCCCACCCGCGAACTGGCGGTTCAGATCAACGATGTTGTGGCTCCATTAGCCCGCAAGATCGGCCTCTCTTCTCAGGTCGTAGCCGGTGGCCTCTCTTACATCGGACAGATTCAGTCCCTTAAGCGTGGCGTGCCAGTCATCGTCGCTACCCCGGGTCGTCTCATGGACCTGCTCGAGAAAAAGCACATTGACCTCTCGGATGTCATGATCACTGTTCTTGATGAGGCAGATCAAATGGCAGATATGGGATTCCTACCTGTCGTCAAAGAGATCCTTTCACTCACACAAGAGGGCGGACAGCACCTACTCTTCTCTGCAACTCTAGATCGCGATGTTGATTCGCTGGTCAAGCGCTTCCTCAAAGATCCAATTACTCACTCACTAGAAAATGAAAAATCACGTGCGGCCGATATGACTCACCATCTTCTCCTCCTTGATCAACAGCACAAGGATGAGATCTCTTCGCAAATCGCAGCTCGCGATGGACGCACAATCTTCTTCGTCCGCACAAAGCATGGTGCAGATAAGCTCGCCGAGAAGATGCTTCGCAGTGGGGTACCAGTCGGCGTACTGCACGGCGGAAAGTCACAAGGTCAGCGAACTCGAGTTCTCAAGGCCTTCAAAGATGGTCGCGCCTCAGCCTTGGTAGCAACAGATGTAGCAGCACGAGGTATTCACGTAGATGATGTTTCACTGGTTGTGCACGTTGATGCACCAGCGGATCATAAAGACTATCTTCACCGCGCCGGCCGTACCGCTCGGGCTGGAGCAACAGGAACCGTAGTAACTCTCGCTACTCACAAGCAGAAGAAGGCGGTTTTTGGTATCACGAACCGTGCTGCTGTGAAGTTGATTGAGAACCAAGTACGTCCTGGAGATTCAAAGTTGCAAGAGATTACTGGCGCACAAGAGCCATCAGGTATCCCGATTGAGGTTGAGGCAGAAAAGCCGTCACGTAACGATCGCAAGCCCGGTAGCCGTAGTCGTTCAAATGATCGCGGAAATCGCGATGGAAACTTTAAGCCACGTAAATCTGGCGGAGGACGTTTCGAAGGCCCTGCTAAGGCTGAAGGTGGTGAAGAGCGCGTCGAGCGCAGCTTCTCTGCACCACGCGAGGAACGTCGTCCAACCACAGAGCGTTCTTTCAATTCCGATCGTCGCCCCAACACAGAACGCAGTGAGCGTCCCTTCCGTTCTGCACCTAAGAAGTGGGAGGATAAGGCGCGCGAATCACGCACCCGTGAAGAGAGTGCAACTCCTGCCGGAAATCGCGGTCGTGTAGAGACAGCGCCAAGTAATCGTCCAGCAAAGAAGGCACCTCGCATGCCACTTGAGAAGCGGATCGCTCTTGAGAAGGCGGAATCCCGTGCTCGCAATGGCAAGCCAGGCGCTCCAAAGAAGTTCGCAAAAGCCGGCGGAAAGCCATTTAAGGCTGGAAAGCCAAGCCAGGCTAAGCGAGGCTAATAACTCGATCGAATTGTTGTGAGATGGCGTCCTGATTGTGAGAGATCACCAGGACGCCCTTCTCTTTCTTCAACTCTGAAATGAGTTCGAGGATATTGGCAGATGAACGTGAATCCTGTGCGCTAAAGGGTTCGTCCAGAAGATAATAATCAGCTCTCTGACTAAGCGCGAGAGCCAAACTGACGCGCTCTTGCTCTCCGATTGAGAGTTCGGTGACTTTTTTATGCAGCAACTCCGCGAGTCCTAACCTTGCAATTACCTCGGAGTTGTCGTTGATGCGCAACTTCTTAGGCAAGAAGTGCAGGACTTCAGCAACTGTAAATGCCAGTGTAAAAGAGCGACGCTGCGGGGCGATTGAGCGTTTCGCGGCCTGCTCCTTTGCGCTCAAAGTTGCGATATCAACGCCATCAATATTGATCTGACCCGACGCTGGTTTAAGTAATCCACCAATCAGTTGAATGAGTGTGCTTTTACCTGCGCCGTTAGGGCCAGTCAGGAGAATTGACTCCCCCATACCAAGATGGGCAGTGAAATCATCATATATCTGGTGCTCTCCACGCGAGAAGGAAATTGCTTTTATCTCAATCATGACTCACCCACGAAGCGCGCCGCACCCGCAGAAGAATGATGAGCGCCGGCGCACCCAACAGAGATGTAAGTAAACCTAACGGAATCTCATTCGGGACAAAGAGCGTGCGTGCCAAAAGGTCCGCAAGGAGCAGAACGATCGCACCCACGAGAGCGCTCAGAGAGAGCATCTTGCGATGCGCAGGACCAATGAGAAGTCGAACGATGTGGGGCACCAGGAGTCCAATGAAGGCGATCGATCCGACGGCACTTACCGAGGCACCAATGAGGAAGGCCAATCCGATAATTGCATAAAGCCGCAACCGCTTTGGATTTACACCCATGTAATGTGCTGAACTCTCACCTAGCGAGTAGATGTCTAACTTACGCGAAACGAAGAAACAAATGATTACACCAACTTCAATGTAGGGCGCGATCATTCCAACCGTTGCATTGTTCAGGAGGGTGAGCGAGCCGAAATCCCAGAAGGCGATCGATTGAATACCTGGCTTCGGCGAGATAGAGATCAGTAGCCCCGCAAGAGAGGTGAGAATCGCGGATACCGCGATTCCTGTTAAGAGAAAACCGAAACCTTTGTTAGGCGCTAACCATTGCACAAGTAGTGCGGTTATTGCCGCAGCTAGTACCGCCGCACCAATATTTGCACGAGTTCCGTAGATCGATGTACCGGAAGCGATGAGAGTGATAGTTCCCAGCGTGGCGCCACTTGAGAGACCAATAAGAGTAGGTTCCGCGAGCGGATTGCGGAAAATTCCTTGTGCCACTGCGCCAGCAACACCCAGACCCGCACCGATGATGACTGCTCCTAAAGCCCGCGGAAATCTAACTTGCCAGACTGTCGTGGCATCAACATCATGCTTTCCTACAAGAGCAAATATTGAACGGTGTAAGTGGAGGATTCCGAGATCGAGAGAGAGCCAGAAGAGAAAGAGCAGGAGCGCGAAGCCAGAGAGATAGATCCATAGCTTCTTCATAATTTAGCCGCCGCGATAATGAGCGGTCGCAACTCTTTCGCCATGGGAATGGTGCGTGGACCGAAGGAGAGGAGCAGTGAGTCGTCCACAGTTACTACGCGCTTGTGTTGACCGGCAGGCGTCTGTGCGATTCCAGGAAATTGGACGAGTCCATTGATCCCGCCAACAGAGGCAAGACCTTTGGTCATTAACAAAAGAACATCGGGCTGTAACTTGATCAACTCTTCGGCGGTGAGCGCGTTAAAAGGATTTTTAAGGTTTGTCGCACCGACATCAATAAATCCGTCAGCTTGGAGTATTGAATCCGCACCCGAACCCGGTCCCCCAATTAAATAGATGGAAGCAGTGCCGCGTAGATAGAGAAAGGCGACTTTGATTCCGGTCTTTGCAGACTTTAAAGAACTCACCTGTGCCTCTAGAGCCTTTCCGGCCAGAGGTACTCCGAGCGTCTTGGCTATCAAACTCTCTTTGGCATAAATATCGGCCAAGGTAAATGCGCTGGGAACGCTGACGAGCGGAATCTTTGCTGCCTTCAGGGTGGCGAGAGCAGTAGCCGGAGATGTATTTGAGTCAATCAAAACTAGATCAGGGTGCTGCGAAAGCACCGTTTCTGCAGAGACTTGCATGGCAGATTCATCGATCGGGATCTTCTTCAACTCTGGCATCGTTGAGGCGATATCTCGACCAACTAAATCTTGGGCGTAGCCCAAGGCGGCAACGATCTCTGCCGAACCGTTGGCTAAGGCAACGATCCGTTTAAACCGTGAGACCTCTCCGCTATGCACGATCGGGAGTGAGATTTGGCTTGCATTTATATCCGACACCGCTGCCTGCGCTGTAGGTGAAAGGCAGAGCAAGAGGGCTAGGACCACGCTGGAAATGAAGAGCCGTGATCGCATCTGCGTATTCTGACACTTCCCTTTCCGACATGGGGAGGCAAGTTGTCGGAGCAGGAACTCCGACTTTCTCCTACATTTGCTCCATGAAATTACGTACCGCCCTGGTTCTTGTGGCTCTCATAGCTGCCGGAACTCTGCCTGCGCAGGCCGCTACGGGTGCCGATGGCGCGGTCTTGAGAGTTTCGCCAATATCTGGAATCAAAGCGGGACAGACCCTCACCGTCACCGGGAATAAGTTTGATACGACCGTAGGGATCTACGTTGAACTCTGCCAAGTGGTCCCTGCCGGAATCCTGCCTACAGTCTGTGGTGGGGGAGTAAATATGTCAGGGAGCGGGGCTGCCTCATTTTGGATCTCTTCTAATCCGCCCAGTTACGGTCGCAACTTGGCAATTCCTTTTAAGAGCGGGGGAAGTTTCTCTGTGGGCTTAAAGGTACAACCCCTGATAGGAAAGGTCGATTGTCGCAAAGTTTCATGTGCTGTTTACGTGCGCGCGGATCACACCCGAACTCAAGATCGTACTCACGATATAAAAGTTCCCATCGCCTTTAGTAAATAAACCAACTAAAAAAACTAGGAGAGCAATACATGAAAAAGAAGTTCATCGCGGTACTTGCAGTTGCGCTCGTCGTAACAGCGGCCCCATTAGCTAACGCAAAGGCCACGGTCACAGTGACTCCTACGAAAAATCTTTCCCAAAAGGGAGCGGTCGTCACCTTCAAATTCGCAAAGTTGCCTACAAAGAATGGCGTCTATGTCGAAGAGTGCATGGCTCCAGCAACAAAAGGCGCTACTCCAACTGTCTGTGATTCTGATCAAACTGCTCAAGCATGGGTTTCAAATGTAAAGGCTGATCTTGCGCAAGGCGCTACTTCAGGCAAGGGCGCCGTGAAGTTCAAGCCCGTGCCTTACTTTGCAAAGGGCGATTGTGTTCACACCACATGCGTCTTCTTCATTACCAATGATCACAATGCGGCAGGAGATATGTCGCAGGATCAGACGATCCCCTTTACCTTCTCTGCTAAGTAATTAGCTAATTTCGAGCCAGAGCTCGGAGTCCAGCAAGCGCGAAGGTCACTGCGCTCTGGATTTCGAGCTCTGCTGCATTTCCGGCATCAATTCGGATTGAGGCAGCATCTGTAACACTCGCCAATAGGGCGCTTGCGACTCTCACATCTGCAATTCCAGACTCAGTAAGCGCCGCTTGCAACGGAGCCATCATGCGGCGGTGGCCCATCAATATTTCATCCTTACGATCTTCTGGAGTATTGATGGTATTTAATGACTTGACCAACATGTGGCGACCGTCTGCCACATAGCGCAGACTCTCGGTTATCCAGAGTTCAATGCGGTGATAAGGATCTGTCGCACCTGCAACCGCCTCGGCTAAACGTTTGGTGTAATGGTCCAACTCTTCAATCACCAAATCAGCAACCAAGTCAGCGCTAGATGCAAAGTATTCGTAGATAGAACTTCGTGCCAACCCTGCCTTGGCTGCCACAGCAGCCACAGTGATCGAATCTGCGCCATTTGAGAGGGCTAACTCCAAAGCAGCGCTCATCAATTGTTGGCGGCGCAGTTCGCGATGCAGGGCCAGCGTTGGCGCTTGGATCTTTGGCATAAGAGCGCAAGTATCGCACCCTTTTTCAAATGGCGGATAGTTGAAATTTCAATTATTCTGACATTTCAACAACTAAGAGATAGGCCACACATGTCTGATCTGCTACACCTAGAGGTAAGCCCACTGGGCGAGCACTCCATTTCACGCTCCATCTCAAAGGAGTTTCTAGCCACCTATAAGGCAAATAACCCTGATGCGGTGATCGTCACTCGCGATCTTGCTATCGATCCCGTCCCCCACCTCGACGGCGAAACGATCAACGCTGGATACACCCCGGAGGCTGACCGCCCCGCTAGCATGGCAACTAAGCACGAAGCACGCCTTACCTTGGCTCAAGAGGTCATCGATGCGAAGCACATCTTGATCTCAACACCAATGTGGAACTTCACGGTTCCATCCGTTCTCAAGGCCTGGATCGATCAGATCATCATTCCTGGACACACGACAGTCTCGGGAAAGGTCACCATCATTGAGGCGCAGGGTGGCTCTTACGCGGAGGGCGCACCTCGTGCAGGCTGGGATTGGGAGACAGGCTATTTGAAGCAGGTCTTCACCTCGCTCGGTGCAACCGACGTTGAGGTAATTCTCTCCGAGTTCGGACTTGCCGGAGTTGTTCCAGCGCTCGCCAACTTCATCGATAACAAGAACGCATCTATCGCTGCCGCCAAGAAGGCAGCACAGACCAGAGCGGCAGCCTAAGCTTTAACGCTCTTTCGAAGGGTCAAGACCCGCGATGACACAACGGCAATAAGTGTCATCGCGGTTCCTGTAATTAAGTAGGCGCTAATTTTTGTGTGCGCTGCGGGAGCTAGCCAATCAAGCAGAAGTGCGCCAATTAGTTGTCCGGTGACGCTAAAAAGAATGAAATTAAGGATACCGAGGTGCTTAACGGTATAGGCGCTTACCGCGATAAAGATGACTCCTATCGGTCCGCCAAGATAGACGATAACTCCGTGAGGTAGGTGTCCGATCGATCCACCTCGTCCGAGATTAATCGCAAGTGCAACGCTGAGGACAATTGAGCCCATCAAAAAATTAACAAAGGTGGTTGATAGAGGTCTCGTAGAAACTACGTTCAGACGCCCGTTGAGCGCTTGCTGAAAAGCAATAACAATTCCGACGGTGATTGCCAGAATGATGGGAGCGGCTTTAAAAGTTGCACTTCGAAGTTGCGGATATACCGCCACAGTGACGGAGAAGAGAGTTATCAGCGCTGTAATGGATCGAATCCAAGTAATTCGATGTTTCCCAGAGGGTGAGAGGCCGATGAAATCCACAACCATCGACGAGGCGGTCTGCCCTCC
>CAIWWH010000039.1 GCA_903916385.1 uncultured Actinomycetes bacterium | reverse complement strand
GGAAGAAGCTCGCACCGGTTTGATGAAACTGCTTGATGTTGACGAGATTCAAGCGAATGCAATTTTGGATATGCAGCTACGTCGTATCGCAGCTCTTGAACGTCAGAAGATCAACGACGAGTACGAAGCCCTCATGGCAGATATCGTCATTCTTAATGAGATCTTGGCGAGCGAGTCGAAGCAGCGCGAGATCATCAAATCTGAACTTCTTGAGCTCGGTGAAAAGTATGCGGATGAACGACGCACACAAATTGTTTTAGCTGAATCAGATCTTTCAATTGAAGATTTAATTCCAGATCAAGAGGTTGTAGTCACTATTACGCGTACCGGTTACTCCAAGCGAACTCGTGCTGATCTCTATCGGGCGCAGCGTCGTGGAGGCAAGGGAGTAAAAGGAGCAGCTTTGAAGCAGGATGATCTTGTAGATCATTTCTTCACGGCATCAACTCATGACTGGTTGCTCTTCTTCACCAATAAAGGTCGGGTTTATCGCGCCAAGGTTCACGAACTTCCCGATGCAGGTCGCGATGCCCGAGGGCAGCACGTGGCAAATCTTCTAGCCTTTAAACCGGATGAGGGAATTGCTCAAGTAATCTCCTTGCGCGACTACGACCCTACGCTCTACTTGGTCATTGCCACAAAGAGCGGAATGGTTAAGAAATCTCCCCTGACTGAATATGACTCCCCGCGTGCTGGTGGACTTATTGCGATCAACCTTAAAGAAGAAGATGAGGTGGTCTCGGCTGCCTTAATTAAAAACGATGACGAGATTTTGTTGGTAAGTAAGCATGGAATGTCACTCCGTTTTGCGGCGCGCGAAGATTCGATCCGCTCGATGGGCCGCTCCACTTCTGGCGTCATTGGGATGAAATTCCGTAAGGATGATCGACTTTTAACGATGGCGGCAATCTCGGGATCATCACCCGATCACTACGTTTTGACTGCCACCGATGGCGGATATGCCAAGCGCACCCCATTGAACGAGTACCGTGAACAAGCCCGCGGCGGCCTTGGGGTTAAGGCAGCAAAGATTGATGAAGATTCTCGTGGCACCTTGGTTGGGGCGATGATCGTGGCACCAAAGGACGAGATCCTTGCAATCACCTCCGGCGGAGTCGTCATACGTACCGCTGTGGAAGAGATCCGCGAGACAAGTCGCGACACTCTTGGTGTGCGCCTTGTAAACCTTGATGAAGGCACCTCGGTCGTCTCCATCACTCAGGTAAAGGATGTAGTTCAAGAGGAGATTTTGGGCTAAACCCTGAAGTCGGGTAGCCTCAGGCACTCGCAAGACACCCATAAGAATGGGCCTGTAGCTCAGCTTGGTTAGAGCGCTTCCCTGATAAGGAAGAGGTCGGAGGTTCAAGTCCTCCCAGGCCCACCAGATTTCCACCCCGAAGCCACTTCGGATAGGGTACGGATTCTGAAATAAATAAGGGGCCTTAGCTCAATTGGTAGAGCGCCTGCTTTGCAAGCAGGAGGTCAGGAGTTCGATCCTCCTAGGCTCCACTTTGTACCTTTATTCGTAATTACCTAATTCCAGAGCGAACTAATCCGGAAGGCACTTCAATGACAACAGCAACCCTTCATACAACAAAAGGTGACATTGTCATCGAGCTCTTTGATAATCACACACCGAAGACAGTGAAGAACTTTGTCGACCTTGCTAAGAAGGATTTCTACAACGGCACGATTTTCCACCGCGTCATTGCAGGATTCATGATCCAAGGTGGGTGCCCACAGGGCACGGGCACCGGTGGACCTGGTTATAAGTTTGACGATGAGTTCCACGGTGAATTGAATTTTGATCGCCCTTACCTCTTGGCAATGGCGAATTCGGGTCCAAATACCAATGGATCTCAATTCTTTATTACAGCTGCGCCAACCACTTGGTTGAATCGTAAGCACTCCATCTTTGGCGAAGTTAAAGATGAGGCTTCACAGAAGGTTGTTGACGCTATCGAAACCACCAAGACAGGTTCTGGCGATCGCCCAGTTGAAGCCATCAAGATTAACTCTGTAACTATTACAGAATAAGCGCATGAAGTTAAAGAACTCCATAACAACAAATTTAATTGTTGTTATTTCCGGGTTCTTTATTATTGCTACATACGCACCCAAGGTTACTTGGGGCGGACTAACCCTGCAGGAAAATCTCTTTCTCATCCGCAAAGCAATTTTTCCAGACGGAAAGATCCACGGTGTATATGCTGGTGAGTGGTGGAGGGTTGTTACCGTGGTCTTAACCCACGCCAACTGGGTTCACCTAGGTTTTAATATGCTCGTTCTCTTTCAATTAGGAAACATTGTTGAACGTTTCTATGGAAAGGTGCGATACGGATTCATTCTCTTCGGCTGCGCCTGCGCCGCTTCGATGACCTGCCTACTCCTCACCGCCGCAAATATTCCATCCGTCGGCGCCTCTGGAATGATCTTTGGATTATTTGGAGTTATTTTGGCGACAGGCAAGGGGATGGGCGTTGACTACTCCCAAGTCGTGGTCAACGTAGTACTGAACCTAATTTTCACTTTCACAGCTTCCAACATTGCTTGGCAGGCCCACCTGGGTGGCCTCGTCAGCGGAATCCTGATCGGACTGATCCTGCGAGCCGCGCCGCGCCGCCGTGCCCCTCAAATCTGGGAATAAACCCCTCACCTACCTCGTTACCTGATCAACTCCTAACTTGAGCCACACTGACTCAATCTTTTGACAGTTGGCGACTCAAGGGCGAGAATTCAGTCAGGCCCCGACGTAAAACTGGGCAAGAAACCCCTATTGGGGCGTATCAGAGGGAGAACTACAGATGGCTAGAGCCGTAGGAATCGATTTAGGAACAACAAATAGCTGCGTAAGCGTGCTCGAGGGTGGCGAACCCACCGTCATCGCTAACGCCGAAGGCGCCCGTACCACCCCATCGATCGTCGCCTTTGCCAAGAATGGCGAGGTGCTGGTCGGAGAGGTTGCTAAGCGTCAGTCTGTGACAAATGTTGAGCGGACCATTCGGTCGGTAAAGCGCCACATGGGTACTTCGTGGACCCAGGACATTGATGGCAAGAAGTACACCCCACAGGAGATCTCGGCTCGTATCTTGATGAAGCTCAAGCGCGATGCAGAGGCTTACCTTGGTGACGCCGTCAGCGACGCCGTGATCACCGTCCCAGCGTATTTCGATGATGCACAGCGCCAGGCAACCAAGGAGGCCGGAGAGATCGCGGGACTTAATGTCCTTCGTATTGTCAACGAGCCAACGGCCGCCGCCTTTGCATATGGATTTGATAAGGGCGATCACGAGCAGACAATTTTGGTATTCGACCTCGGTGGCGGAACCTTCGACGTCTCTCTCCTTGAAATGGGAGAAGGAGTTATCGAGGTTAAAGCAACCAATGGAGATAACCATCTCGGTGGAGATGATTGGGATCAAGCTCTCGTTGACTACCTCGTTGCCACATTTAAGAAGTCGAGTGGTATGGATCTAACGAAGGACAAGATGGCGATGCAGCGCGTACGCGAGGCTGCTGAAAAGGCGAAGATCGAACTCTCATCTTCGGCTCAAACTTCAATCAACCTTCCTTACATCACAGTTGATGCCGAGAAGAACCCACTCTTCTTGGATGAAACTATTACCCGGGCACAATTTGAGAACATGACTGCCGATCTCCTGGCTCGTTGCAAGGGACCATTCCAGACCGTTCTCAAGGATGCGGGTATCCCGATTTCAGATATCGACCATGTAGTACTCGTCGGTGGATCCACTCGTATGCCAGCAGTGGTAGATCTCGTTCGCGAGCTAACCGGTGGAAAGGAACCTAATAAGGGTGTGAACCCTGATGAGGTTGTTGCCGTTGGTGCTGCGTTACAAGCTGGCGTACTCAAGGGAGATGTTAAGGACATTCTTCTTCTCGACGTCACTCCCCTCTCACTCGGTATCGAGACCAAGGGTGGAGTCATGACTAAGTTGATCGAAAAGAATACGACGATTCCTACGAAGCGTTCTGAAATCTTTACAACAGCCGATGACAATCAACCTGCAGTCCAGATTCAGGTCTTCCAAGGGGAGCGTGAAATTGCCAGCGCCAACAAGCGCCTTGGAATGTTTGAGCTCACTGGGATTGCACCCGCACCGCGCGGTATTCCACAGATCGAAGTCACGTTTGATATCGATGCTAACGGAATCTTGCACGTTGCTGCCAAGGATCTTGGAACCGGCAAGGAGCAGAAGATCACAATCAGTGGCGGCTCATCTCTCTCTAAGGAAGAGATTGATCGCATGGTGAAGGATGCCGAAGCGCACGCTGAAGAAGATAAGCAGCGCCGTGATGAGGCTGAAACGCGCAATATTGGCGATAGCTTGGTCTACCAGACCGAAAAGTTCATCAAGGATAACGAGGAGAAGTTGTCCCAGGGAGAGACAGCTGCCAAGAAGGCTGAAGTTGAGAGCGCGCTTGCCGATCTCAAGAGCGCGATCGCTGGTTCTGATGTCGGCGCGATTAAGTCCGCAACCGAGAAGGTCTCTGCATTAAGCCAGGAACTTGGAGCATCTCTCTACGCCGCAAATGCAGCGCAGTCAGCCGATACTCCCAAGGCCGATGATGGCGTCGAAGATGCCGAGATCGTAGAAGAGCAGTAATGACTGAGGATCCAACTAATCCAGAGAGCGCAGAACAAGCGCTCTCTGATGCAGTCGCTGAAGCGATTGCAGAAGTTGATCCTGTCGCTGTGCTGACAAATGATCTGCAACGTTTACAGGCTGACTTCCAGAATTACCGCAAGCGCATTGATAGAGAACGTGTTGAATCAACTGAAGCTGTAACGGGTCTCGTTCTAGCGCAATTTCTCGGAGCCCTCGACGATATTGATCGTGCGAAATTACATGGTGAATTGAGCGGGGGGTTCAAGGCGGTGGCGGATCAATTAACCTCCACCACGACCAAATTAGGTTTAAGGCGATTTGAAGAGGTTGGAGTCGACTTTGATCCAAATATCCATGAGGCGCTCATCCATGAAACCTCTAACGAGGTGACTGACACTCAGGTAACTAAAGTTATTCGCCCTGGTTATAAATTTAAGGAGCGGATCCTTCGACCTGCTCAAGTTATCGTTACTGATCCTGCGTAGAAAGTAGCAAGCGAAAATGGCCGCCAAGGACTTGTACGAGAAAGATCTCTACAAGATCCTTGGCGTTTCCAAAAACGATGATGCCGCTGCAATCAAGAAGGCTTATCGCAAGTTAGCTAAAGACCTGCACCCCGATAAGACCAAAGGCGATAAGAAATTAGAAGATCGCTTTAAAGAGGTATCAGAGGCATACGAAGTTCTCTCTGATGATAAGAAGCGCGCCGAGTATCAAGAGATGCGCGATGCATTTACAACTGGACGCGTGCCACGAGGTGGCGCACAACCTCAAGGCGGTGGATTCTCTGGCGGCGGTTTTGAAGATATCTTCGGTGGAGGATCACAGAGCGATATCTTTGCAACGTTATTTGGTGGCGCTAACCGTGCTCCGAGGCGTGGGCAAGATCTGCAGACCGAGACAACCATCTCTTTCCGTGATGCGATATTTGGCCGTGAAATTAATTTACGCGTGGGTGATCAGACCATCACAACTCGAGTCCCCGCGGGGATCAGAGATGGTGCGAAGATCAAGCTCAAAGGGCGCGGTAACCCAGGTCAGGGTGGACCCGGTGATCTCTTTATTATCATCCACGTAACAAAGCACCCAGTCTTTACTCGCGACGAAAATAACTTGCTAATGACTTTACCTGTGACCTTCACAGAGGCCGCGCTTGGCGCCGATATCGCGGTGCCCACCTTGTCTGGTGAAGATGTAACAGTTCGATTAGCGCCCGGAACCCAAAACGGAAAGGTGCTGCGGGTAAAGGGTCGCGGAGTAACTAAAGATTTTCAAAGCGGTGATCTCCTCATCACCGTTGAAGTGCATGTTCCACAACGCTTAGATAGTAAGGCCAAGAAGGCGCTTGAAGAGTTCTCTGAGCTTACTTCAAGTGAATCGCCACGCCAGAATCTTAAAGAGAGGGCAGGAGCATGACGCAGATGGACTCCCTCCCCGATGATGATCAGGCAGTTTATGTAATTTCTATTGCAGCCGAACTTTCTGGGATGCACCCTCAGACCTTGCGCCAATATGATCGAATGGGCCTCGTCTCCCCAGGACGGGCTTCCGGGCGCGGTCGTCGTTACTCACT
>CAIWWH010000038.1 GCA_903916385.1 uncultured Actinomycetes bacterium | reverse complement strand
TCTGTTCGCGGGTCAGATGCCTTCGTAATTCAGAGCCATGCTGCGCCAGTTAATAAGCAGATCATGGAGCAGTTGATCATGGTCGATGCGCTTAAGCGCGCCTCTGCAAAACGCATTACCGTTGTCGCTCCCTTTTATGGATATGCCCGCCAAGATAAGAAGCACCGTGGACGGGAGCCAATCTCTGCACGTTTAATGGCTGATCTCTTTAAGACAGCTGGCGCAGATCGATTGATGGTTGTTGATCTGCATACCTCACAAATACAAGGATTCTTTGATGGTCCCGTCGATCATCTCTTCGCACTTCCATTGCTTACAAATTACGTCGGCAGCAAAGTCGATCGCTCTCGCTTAACGATCGTCTCACCTGACTCCGGCCGCGTCCGTGTTGCAGAGCGCTGGTCGGATATGTTGGGTGGCGCACCTATCGCCTTTATTCATAAGACTCGTGATCCACGGATTCCCAATGAATCTGTCATGGGCCGCGTTGTCGGTGATGTAAAGGGTCAAACCTGCGTCGTTATCGATGACATGATCGATACCGCGGGCACCATCACTAAGGCTGTCGATGCTCTCTTTGAAGCAGGTGCCAAAGAGGTAATAGTTGCTGCTACTCATGCAGTCCTTTCTGGCCCTGCAGTTGAGCGTCTGCGCAACTCTCGCGTCAGCGAAGTGGTCGTCACAAATACTCTGCCGATTGCTGAAGAGTCACGCTTCGATAAGTTAACGGTGCTCTCGATCGCTCCACTTCTCGGCCGCGCAATTCGCGAGGTATTTGAAGATGGATCTGTAACTAGCCTCTTTGACGGGCACTCCTAAAAGGCCTTTTTTAGGCTTTTTCTAGGGCTCTATCTGGGGCAATTTGTTAATTAACCCCGTGATTCGCTAACCTTAGGCTTCGTTCCGGCGAGGGATAGAAATATCCGTAATCGACGGGTTCTCTCTTGGAACGTGTTGTGTCCGTTCACTATAAGGGAGTTACAAATGGCCGAGATTCAAATCAACGGTAGCAAGCGCACCAACTTTGGTAAGGGTGCATCACGTCGCGATCGTAAGGCCGGTCTAGTTCCTGCCGTTATCTATGGCCACAATGCGCAGCCGCAGCACGTTGCGCTACCATCACGAGAGCTCGCAACAGCGCTCAAGGCATCAAACGTTCTTCTCAATGTTAGCTTCGATGGAAAGTCAGAACTCGTTCTTCCGAAGTCAGTTTCAAAAAATCCTTTGACTGGAATCTTTGAGCACATTGATCTCCTTGTTGTCCGCAAGGGCGAGAAGGTAACTGTTGAAGTTCCTGTACACGCTGAGGGTCAATTCGATAAGGATGGAATCCTCGAGCACGTTAACAACACCATCGAAGTAGAGGCCGAAGCCACTTCGATTCCCTCATTCTTGGTACTTGATCTCACAGGTATGCCTGCTGGCACCAGTAAGACCGCTGGCGATGTGAAGCTTCCTGCTGGTACAACTCTCGTCTCTGATCCAGAGTTGGTTGTTGTTCACCTCTCCGAGCGTTCCACATCATCTGATGCTGAAACTCCTGTTGCCGCTGCTGCAGAAGCAACACCTGCCGCCGCTCCAAAAGAATAAGTACGACTTAACTTCTCACCATGGCTGATCGCTGGCTGGTTTTCGGACTCGGAAACCCCGGCGATCAATATGCCAAAACTCGCCACAATATCGGACAGATGGTTATCGATTACTTAGCGAGTAATTCAAAATACACCTCACATAAATCTCGAACCGAAATCGCAGATATTCATCTCGGGCAAATTCCTGTCACCCTCGCAAAGTCAAAGTTATATATGAATGAGTCCGGTGGGCCGATCAAGGCCCTCGCTGATTTTTACAAGGTATCGGCTGCAAATCTCATCGTCCTCCACGACGAACTCGATATTCCTTTCAACACCATCCGCATCAAGCAAGGTGGTGGCGATAATGGCCACAACGGTCTCAAAGACATCACCGCCCACTTCAGCGCTCCGGACTACTTCCGCGTCCGTATGGGTATCGGCCGCCCCGCAGGTCCGCAAGATCCAGCCGACTTCGTCTTAAAACCTTTTTCGAGCACTGAGAGGAAAGAGCTTGACGACTTCATTGCCCGTGGTGCAAACGCCGTCGAACGGCTCATTGAAAAGGGTTTAGAGGCGGCGCAGCAGGAGTTTAATAACTAAAGCAACGCAAATTCGGTACAGAGCCAACGCTTATCAACACCCTCAAATCGCAGGACGAGCGAACGTACTCGATCCTTAAAGCGAAGAGTCACTGTTGTCTCGGCTACCCCTTCAATTGGCTCCTGAATATAGACGCGACGGATTTTTGGAATTTCGCGTTGATTCCCCGCGAGGGCCAAAATCTTGGCATAGACAATTCGGTGTGAGAGACGAGCTAGTTGCATGGGTTGCCTGCGTCCGCCCCAAATCTCAACAACCCCCAGTACGTACCTACTCACCGTTTCTTGTAACGGTGGAAGCTCAGACAAAGGCGAAGGCTTTGGCAGATAATCAACATCTGCCTGCTCTCCTTCAAGATGTTGTGGCGTAGGTACTAGGTAGAGCTTGTGTGATGGAAGTTGAGGCGTGTGTGGTTCGGGCAGATGAAGTTGGAGGGTCGGTGCGATTCTCACGTCGATACAGGCTTCTAGATTGCCGGGGCGAGGAAATTTAATTACACGAGGTGCTGAAACTGTCGCGCTCAATTGGTTAGTACTCATGGAGTAAAGATTTCACGCGGGCTGGCTGAAGGAATCATCCGAACGAATGAAATTTTTGATTCGCTCTGGTTCCACCGAGGGATGAGTAGCGATTCATTATTGGCCTGTGGATAGTCGGATGCAAAGATCAGCAGACCTCGGTATCCATCTCCCATGGACGATTTACAAAAATTTATTCAACGAAACCTGCGCCGAATTTTGGCGACAGGAGCGCTGATATTTTCGCTGCTAGCGCTTTCGCTCCTTCTCAACAGCACCCCCGGTGGTTCATTCTGGATCGCATCGGCAGCAATACCTGCTGGCGCAAAGATCTCATCAAGCGATGTGAAGTTGGTCAAGGCAAGCTTGAGCGAGAATGAGTCACATTATTTCAAAGGAAGTGAAGGTGTTGTCGGCCGCATTGCAGCCCGCAGATTAGAGTCCGGAGATTTGATCGCTAAGAGTGATCTCGCCGTCTCGACCAATGCCAATGCCACCACCTTTCTTCCCGTAGGAGTAGGAGTTGACGACCTGCCTGTAGATCTACTTGTAGGCGATCTGGTGGATATTTATGTGATACCCAAAGACTCCTCGACCCTTCCCGCCGTGGTGGCGCGTCGCGTCGCCGTTGCAAACATCGATCAAAAGTCGCGAGCACTTGGGGGGAGTGTTGCGGTAGTGCTTGCTACCAACACTTCAATCGCAGCAGTTATCGTGACTGCAGAATCACAAGGAAGGTTGGTCGTAGCGCGTGACTCGTTCTGAGATACCCCAACTTGAAGTCGTTACGGCGATTCCTGATGCTGAGAGAGAAGATTATGTTGCGCAACTTCTCTTCTCACAGGGCTGGAACATCATCTACAGAGCCTTTGACGGAGAGTCACTTAAAAGGTTCATGCGAGAGCGTGGTACTACCCTCCGAACTGTGCTGGTCTATCAGAGTGATCTACCAGGGCTCGATTCTGGGACGCTAGAGGAATTTTCTGCACCCTCAACTACCTTGATCTGCCTTGATTCAATTGAATTTACCTCGCATGAAATCATGGTGGCAATTAGAGCAAGGTTGCGGGCACCGATGCTTCGGAGCGCGCCGCAAGAGAAAGTTGGCGAGGTTCCGGATTTCACGACCTTCCCTTCCCCAAACGCCTCGATCTCCGCGGATACTGCAACCGCGAATAGTTCTCCGACCGGCCTTCCAGCAAGCATCAGGAGGATCAATCGCCCTTCAGGTTCACGTTCCCGTGAAAGACGAGTAATCGCTGTAACTGGGAGTACTGGCGCACCTGGTCGCACTCGCTTCGCCGCTGCCCTCGCTGAGGAGTTCTCGCAAGAGAGTGCGGTGGCATTCATTAACGCAGATATCAGATCAAACCTCTCTGCCATCGACGACGAGCTCTCCCAAAAGAAGAGGATCGAAGTCTTCCCCCTGGATCGAGAGGGGCGACCCACACAAATTCCCGATGGCGATGGCACCGCAATCGTCGACCTCGGTGTTCTTCCGGGCTTGTCTGAGGCGGTGACGGATCGCAGGTGGCACGGATCTCTCATCAATAGCGCTCTTGATCGAGCGAGCCAACTGATCTACATTTGCAAATCCACACCACAGAGCGTCGCTGAGTTAGCGCAATTTCTGCGTGAATATCCATTGCTGCTCAAGCGCGTGCCAGTCACCTACATATGTATCTTGAGTGGACACTCTCGGGAGTTAAGGGAGTGGGAGAGCAAATTTCTTACTCTTACATTGGGGGAGAGCCGGTATGTGTTGCGCGAGAGCGTGCTAGATCCGACGGGTCAGGGCAGGTTACAGAATAGTTTTAAGTTAGGAAATCCACGACGCAAGGAGATTGCTAAGATTGCCGTCTCCCTCCGTTAGCGAGAACCAGTTCCTGTTCGTAGATCCACTAGTAGATAGGTTCACCATTGGCGATTAGCTCCCGCAGTGACCTCGCCTATTCGCATACCGCGCTGACCGTCAAGGATCGCGAACGACTCTCCGAACTGGTCTCCGAGTGGCAATTGGTCTCGGATCTCTCTTTCGCAGATCTGATTCTCTGGGTGCCGCGTCGCAAGGATTATCAGAGTTGGCCTGAGGGTCATATCGCCATCGCGCATATCCGCCCCACCACAGCCCCAACGGTCTTTGCGCAAGATGTAATCGGACAAGAGCTCACGTGGGGTAAGAATGCCCGGATCGACCAATCACTCTCGACTGGGTTAATCATCCGCGACGCTGAGCCTGAAATGGTCGGCGATATCCTTATTAAAGAAGAGACTGTTCCCGTCCACTTTGACGGCCAGACGATCGCCGTCATCTCGCGTCACCGTAATGCTGTGGCGATGCGCTCCGGTTCACCCCTTGAAATCAACTATCGCGAGATCGCGCACAAGGTCTTTCGCATGATCGCTGAAGGCACCTTCCCGATTCAGGACAGTATTTATCAGGCCGAGTACGCTCCTCGTGTTGGCGATGGGTTGGTTCGTTTGGATCCACTCGGTGTCGTGACATATGCCAGTCCCAATGCCCGCTCAGCCATTAGCCGCCTGGGATGGGATAGCGAAATTGAGGGAGCTGGCCTGGGCGCAATCTTTGATTCTTTGCAGCGTCCACAGACACAGCCGAGTGAAGAGAGCTGGTCAGCGGTGCTCAGTGGCAAGACGTTGCGCCGTGCCGATTTTGATAACGGTAATGGAATCGCAGATCTGCTTGTTATCCCATTGATCGAAGGTGGAGATCGAATTGGATCGATTGTCCTTGTCCATGATGTAACCGAACTGCGTCGTCGCGATCGCGCACTTGTTTCGAAGGATGCGACTATCCGCGAGATTCACCACCGCGTTAAAAATAATCTGCAGACCGTATCAGCGCTCTTGCGCCTGCAGTCGCGTCGCGTAGAAGATCCCATTGCCAGCGCTGCACTTGCTGAGGCGGTTCGCCGCGTGGCATCTATTGCGATTGTCCACGAAACACTTTCGACTAGTTCAGCGGAGTCCGTTCTCTTCGATGAGGTCTATGAACGCATTGTCCATAATGCAATCGAGTTGAGTCCTCGCCCGATCACTCCAGTCAAGATCGGTGAGTTCGGCATCTTGGATTCACAAGTGGCAACTCCGCTCGCGCTGGTAGTTACTGAGTTGATTCACAACTCGTTGGAACATGGCCTTGCCGACAGCGGAGATATCGTGCGCATTGAAGTTTCGCGCAGTGAGACCACATACACGATCAAGGTCATTGACAACGGAATTGGGCTACCCATTGATTTTGATTGGGAGAAATCTTCCAACCTAGGGCTACAGATTGTCCGAACGTTGACTGAGAATGAACTTAAAGGAAGCATCTCGCTCAATAGAGTTAACGACGAAACAGTGGCCAAGATCGTCTTTAAGGTTTAGAACTGGTTCTGGCTCTCCATCATCCGAGCGCGATTACGGGCTGCGCGGCGCTTTAGAGCGCGGCGCTCATCTTCCGAAAGACCACCCCAGACTCCAGCATCTTGACCGCTTTCTAGCGCCCAGGCGAGGCAGGCCTCTTTGACAGGGCAGCGTTGGCAGACCTTCTTAGCCTCTTCAATTTGGGCAAGGGCTGGCCCGGTGTTGCCGATCGGGAAGAAGAGCTCCGGATCTTCATCGCGGCAGGCCGCCTCGTGTCGCCAATCCATCACAATCTCCTTCAATCTAGGGAAGAGCTTCCCAGGGGCCTCACTGCGGGCCAGACACCGGAAAGTAATAATTCAGACTAAATCCGCTCAAATCTCGTAAAAATACGAAAACCGAGCTGCAGTAGCGGTGAATACGACCCTATTCTCTCGTAGGACTCACGAGATAACAAGGACATCTGATAAAAGATTCCTCACATTTGATGTGACTTGAGCCAACTGGTGCCCCCGACAGGAGTCGAACCTGCGCACCCGCCTCCGGAGGGCGGTGCTCTATCCACTGAGCTACGAGGGCATGCGCGCTTAGGGTATCAGTGAAAGAATGGCGCTCTCGGGAGAGCGTGGGGAGCGGCAGTGAGCGATCAAACACTCGCAAATCAGGTGGAGAAGGCCTATTTCGCGACGGGCTGTTTCTGGGGCGCAGAGCGTCGATTTTGGAATCTCGACGGAGTACTAAAAACCTCTGTCGGCTACATGGGCGGTCACAAAACTGAACCCACCTACAAGGAGGTCTGCACGGGGCAGACCGGGCATGCCGAGATGGTCGAGGTCGAATTTAATCCCGGGCTGATCTCATACCACCGCTTGTTAGAAGAATTTTGGACGATGCACGATCCAACTTCGTTGAACCGTCAAGGTGGCGACATCGGAACGCAGTATCGCAGCGCTATTTATGCAACCACGTCGGGACAACTGCGCACCGCGCTCGCTACGCGCGAGGTCTACAACGAAGTTCTCAAGCAGAGCGGGCTTGATGATATCT
Source organism: uncultured Actinomycetes bacterium (assembly GCA_903916385.1). Lineage (GTDB taxonomy): Bacteria > Actinomycetota > Actinomycetes > Nanopelagicales > Nanopelagicaceae > PALSA-747. The sequence goes on along the minus strand of CAIWWH010000038.1, from coordinate 20,101 downwards.
GCACTGAAATTAAGCCAGCAGATGGAATGACCTACTGGTTGGCCGAGGAGTACCACCAACGTTATTTAGAAAAGAATCCGAAAGGTTACGACTGTCACTCTTCGACAGGAATTCCTTATCCCGCACAAATTTTCATTGGTTGAGCCAAGTTTTTTAGTCTTGGCTTATCAAATCTTCCGAGAATTACTGCGTTAGTTCAGAGGTCAAAAACTTGCAACTACCAACTCGACGAGTCACCTTCGGTTGCGCGCCAGCAATACCAAGCCGCGATGCTCTGTCGTCCCGGAAATTTTGCCGCTATAAGATCCAGTTCCTTAGGATCAATCTGATAGTCGAGCTGGTGAATCTTCTCCCAACCACGTCGCATTGCTAGATCGCCCACTGGCCAGAGGTCGAGGCGCCCAAGATGGAACATCAGAAACATCTCTACGGTCCAACGACCGATTCCCCATAAAGGAAGTAGCTCTGCCGAGATCTCTTCATTACTCATCTTTGAAAACTTTTTAAATTCGATCGCACCGGACAATGTCGCAGTTGTGAGCTCTGCAATGGCGCGCGCTTTAGCACCACTCACTCCAGCAGCGCGCAGATCCTCTGCGGATAATTTTTCCAGCGCTTCTGGGGTTAAAGATCCGCCAGCCAGAGTGCGTACTCGATCCCTGATCGTATCGGCCGCCTTAACCGCTAACTGCTGCGAGATAATCGAGGTAACGAGGGTTTCGTAGTGACCGCGTCCAGGCCGTTTGAGATTAATTGAGCAAAGAGGACTCTGCTTCACGATGGGAGCGAAGGCAGGGTCAATTCTTACAATCGCCCTTGCATGCTTCTTCATATCTTCGATACTGGTCAACGCCACGGAGATAACCTACTCGGTAGGATGGCGGGGTGATTACGAATAACACGAGTCTCCTCGCTTGGAGTATCACTCTCGGAGTTCTCGCACTCGTTCTCGTCTTAGATTTTCTTATGGCCTATCGCAAACGGGAAGAAGTGACCTCGCTCAAAAGCGTTGCGCGCTGGACGATCTTCTATATCTGTAGCGCGATCGCATTTGGAGTTGCTCTCGGATTCTGGTCCACCAGCCGTAGCCGTAGCGAATTCTTCGCAGGTTGGCTTACCGAGTACTCACTCTCCTTCGATAACCTCTTTGTGCTCCTGCTGATAATGGCGCGGCTTAAGGTCGCCAAAGAGAAAGAGCAGATGATCCTCTTCTGGGGAATTCTCTCTTCGCTGCTTCTGCGCGGAGTATTCATCGCTGGGGGAGCTGCGCTCGTCAATCGCTACATCTGGATCTTCTTTTTCTTTGGTGGATTCCTTATTTACACCGCTCTTCAACTCTTTAGAGAGAGCGAATCCGAGGAGTGGGAGGAAGGTCCTGCGATCCGCTTCCTCCGCAGGCGTGGTGCATCGCTCGCAGTTGTAGCGATGTCGGCCATTGCGTTGACCAACTTACTATTTGCCTTCGACTCTATTCCCGCGATCTTCGGCCTCACCCGCAACCCTTATGTCATCGTGACAGCGACAATCTTCGCCTCAATGGGTCTGCGACAGCTCTACTTCCTCATAGGTGACTTAATGCAAAAGTTGGTCTATTTGAGTGAAGGGCTATCGATCATTCTCGCCTTTATAGGGCTCAAGTTAATCTTTGAAGCGACGATTGGCGAGGGGCATCACAAAGTTGCCGGCATCACGGTCCCCACTATCTCGTTGGCCCTCTCGCTTGGATTTGTAGTGGGCACTTTGGCGATCACAGCGTTATTGAGCGCGATAAAGGTTCGCAAATCTCCTAAGTAGCGCTCCTGCTTTTCCGTGCTGCGTTAGGCTTGCCCTATGTCTGCGACGCGCGATGATCCCCACATTGATTCCCTCTCTTTAGAAAGTCGCGTGGTGGCAGCGGCTCGCCCGGAGCGCGTTTCTGACGCCGGAGTAAATGTCCCGATCGATTTAAACTCGACATTCTTAGCCCCGGGCGAGGCTGGATACGGTCGCTTTGGAAATTCAACATGGAGCGCGTTAGAGAGCGCAATTGAGTCCTTAGAGTCTGGTTCAACTCTCGTCTTCTCTTCGGGGATCGCTGCAATCTCAGCGCTTTTCTCTATCCTGCCGCGCGGCGCGGTCGTTACCGCTTCTCGCAATGGTTACTCCGGCACCATGGTGCTCTTACGCCAAGCAGAGGCGAGCGGTGCGCTAGAAGTTCGCTATGTCGATGTCTCAAATACTGCTGAGGTATTTGCGGCTCTTCCAGGTTCAACTCTGCTCTGGTTGGAATCTCCAACCAATCCGGCCCTTGAGGTCGCCGATATTCCAACTCTGATCGCCGCGGCGAAGCAACTTAATGTTGGGGTCGCCGTCGATAACACCTTTGCAACTCCGTTGGTACAACAACCGCTTGAGATGGGTGCTGATCTAGTGATGCACTCGCTGAGCAAATACATCGCCGGTCATAGCGATGTGATTCTGGGATCGATTTCAACAAAGGATCAGGCTCTCTATCAACGCCTCGCAGATGTTCGAAAGATGAATGGCGCAATCCCAGGTCCCTTTGAAGTCTGGTTAGCGCTGCGTGGTCTACGGACGCTAGGGGTGCGGATGGAGCGCGCGCAGAAGAACGCCATGGAGTTAGCAGTACGACTTTCATCGCACCCTGCGGTATCGCAGGTTCGCTATCCGGGGTTACCTGGTGACCCACACCATGCAATTGCCAAGAGTTTTATGAAGGGTTTTGGGGCAGTCATCTCCTTCGATCATAGTGGGGGAGCCGAAGCTGCGGACCAAGCTTGTGCGGCATCAAAGCTGGTCGCCTACGCCACATCGCTAGGTGGAGTCGAGTCGCTCTGGGAGCGGCGTCACCGCTGGAGCAGTGAAAGTCCGACCATCCCGGTCAACTTGATTCGCCTCTCGGTAGGAATCGAAGATGTTGAAGATATCTGGCGGGATATTGATCAGGCGCTGCGCGGCTCCCTCGAGAGATAGCCTCCTCTGGGGGCGTTAACCTCGAGTTCACATCCCTCTCGGCTCGCCCTAAGCGTAATTCCAGCGAGTAACAAGGCGAGAGAGTAGATTGCTCTTATGTTCAAGACCATTCGCCGCCTCATCGGGATCGTCACGATTCTGGTTGTGGTTCTGGGTGCGCTCAAATCTGTCTTCGCTTGGTTGTCCAATAGCTCCAGCGGAAATCACGAATTATTCGTTGATGAAGAAGAGTCCGAACGCCAGTTCTAGGCTATTCCAGTAAGCGCAATAGCCTCTTTATTAAAATAGCACTCGAGAAAATGGTTTTGGAAAATTATGTCCGATAATTTAGATCACCACATCGACTCCGCAGATGGCTCATTTGAATATGTTGCAGGCTCTTGCAATATCGGTGTCCGGGAAATTAGACGTCGCCAACTCGTAGGTGGAATTGGTTTATTTCTTACTATCTCGACGGTCTTAGGTTTTTACCATCAGCACTCATCGCGTGAGGCACGCTTTGGAACTTTCTTGCCGGCTCTTGTCATGTCGATCGGATATCTACAGGGGCGCAAGAAGTTCTGCCTCGCCTTTGGCCTCTCGGGGCTCTTTAACTTTGGAAAACTTGGAAGTACGCATCGTGTCATCTCTGAAGAGGATCGCAGAATTGATCGCCAAGCGGCTATTCGCCTCTTCGGTGAAGCGGTACTGCTGGCGGCCGCGGTTACAGCAGTTGTATTTCTCCTGCCATCCTCGCATAAGTAGCAACTTTCCCTCAGTAAGATAACGGCGTGATTCCGACTCCGCGCACCTTGCATATCGTCCTCAATGGTGTCACGGAGGACTCGCGGGTTCTTAAATGTGCTTGGTCGCTCAGCAATGCAGGCTGGGAAGTTCTCGTCGTCGGGGCTACAGCAACAGGAATTTCTGATGAGTTGAGCATCGGCTACTCGAGGATCATCCGCCTACCCCTCAAAATTGTGATTACTAAGGAGCACGCACCTTTTCTTCTAAGAATATTTGGGAAGAACGAGACGCTGTGCTGGTTAATTGCTGGAGTTCTGCGCAGACTTCGCAAGTACCGCCGCAAACTGACTGAGAAACTTGGGGTCAAGAGCGAGGTCGTCGTTCCAAATCTCAATCGCGCAGTCAAGTTAATTACTCCGGTCGCCCTAGATTTTGCGCCCGATATTGTTCATGCGCACGACTACACCGCGCTGCCCGTAGCCGGTGCAATCGTTGAAGCCCTCGCCAAGTCAGGCAAGAAGGCGGCGCTGGTCTATGACGCACACGAATATGTGCCTGGTGTCGCTCATCTGACAAAGCCGATGGCCGCTCTTTACACAAAGATTGAGCGTAAATACTCTAAGAGCGCCGCAGCAGTACTTTCGGTGAGTGAACCTATGAATGATCTCTTGATGGATCAACTGCAGATAACTGCCCGCCCGACCGTTGTTGCGAATGACCCACTTGTGGATGGCCAGGAACCTTCAGATCGCGATCTGCGTGACGATATCGGCGTTTCGCCAGGCGTTCCACTAATGGTTTATTCAGGTGCGGTCGCTCCACAACGCGGCATTCAAACGGCTCTAGCTGCTCTCCACCAACTCCCCGGAGTACACCTTGCACTGATCGCCAATCCCAAGAACAAATCGGTGATGGACTTAGTCGCTAGCTCCCCAGAACTCGCCGACCGCTTCCATGTGGTGCCTTATGTACCAAATTCAGAGCTAGTCTCATATCTCTCGATAGCCGATGTCGGTTTGATACCAATTTTGCATCGCCTCAATCACGAGATTTCCTTGATCACAAAATTTGGTGAGTACATGCAGGCTCACCTTCCCATCATCGTAAGCGATGTGAAGACTATGGCTGCCGAAGTTAGGCGTTTGGGCAATGGCGAAGTCTTTATCGCGGAAGATGTGGATGATTTTGTCCGCGCCGCGAAGTTAGTTCTCGCAGATCCAGCAAAGTACCGCGCTGCATACAGCGCAGAAGTTCTTTCACAACGTTCGTGGGAGCGCCAAGCCGAGATACTGCTAGCAACCTACAATCTCATCGCTAACGCTGCTCCAACAGCAAAGACGCATAAGCCCTTTATCGTGAGCGAAGCGATGCCCTTGCAAGAAGTGAGTCTCGAGAACTAGAAGCGGCGTTGTTTACCGCTTCTTCAAGCAAGAGACGACTAGACAAGCGGCTAAGTGAGAAGCTCGGGGTCAATCCGTACTTAAGCGCCCGCCCCGATCACTCGGAATGTGACTCCAGCAAAGTTATTTGCATCCATAGTGCGACGACCATCGACGACCGCCTGGACTCCTAGGAAATCACTCTTGGTAAGCACTTTGTACTCTTTGTGATCGGCTTGCAGAATCACGGCATCGACCGCTTGGCCGATCGCGTATGGCTCAAAACCAAGAGCCACGATCTCTTCATCTGAGTACATAGGATCATTGACAACAACTACGGCGCCACGCGCCTTAAGTGCAGTCACGACTCCAAAGACTCCCGAGAATGCCGATTCTTTGACGCCCCCGCGATAAGAGATACCGAGAACAGCCACCTTCTTGCCAGCAAGATCTCCATGGATATGTACCGCGTAGCTGTCAGCCAATAATTTAACGGCATGATCTGGCATCGCCGCATTGGCCTCGCGTGCAGAGCGAACAACTGTCGCCTGCGGATCATTCCAAAGATAGAAACGTGGATAGATCGGGATGCAGTGTCCGCCTACTGCGATACCTGGTTGGTGGATGTGGCTGTAAGGCTGTGAGTTAGAAGCAGCGATCACCTTCGCAATATCGATATTTGCGCCCTCAGCAAAGATCGCAAATTGATTGGCGAGTGCGATATTTACATCGCGATAGGTTGTCTCTGCGAGCTTGGCCATCTCGCTCGCTTCAGATGTGCCTAGATCCCAAACACCATTTTTCTGGGCAAGGTCGGGGCGATCATCGAAGTCCAACACCTCTTCGTAGAACTTGATTCCAGCAGCCGTACTCGCGCCATCGATGCCGCCTACCAACTTTGGATATTTGCGAAGATCAGCAAAGACGCGACCGGTGAGCACGCGCTCTGGAGAGAAGACCAGGTGGAAGTCAACGCCAGCCTTAAGACCAGAACCCTTTTCAAGCGCCGGGGCGAAGCGATTGCGGGTCGTGCCGACCGGGAGGGTCGTTTCATAGGAGATGAGGGTGCCAGGCTTGAGACCAGCGGCGATCTTCTCGGTAGCAGCATCCATCCAACCAAAATCAGGAATGCCCTCGTTATTTACAAAGAGTGGAACAACGATGACTACAGCATCTGATTCGCTAACGGCCTTTGTTGTATCAGTGGTGGCAACAAGATGTCCGGATGCAACGACCTCGGCAAGGTACTCCGCCAGGAAGTTCTCACCTGGAAATGGCTCCGTCGCAGCGTTGATGAGGTCAACTGTCTTCTGATTTACATCGCAACCAATGACGTGGTGGCCCTTTTTGGCAAACTGCACTGCCAGGGGTAGCCCAATCTTTCCTAGTGCGACAACTGCGATCTTCATGTAATTAGCGACCCTTCGAAATGGTTATTACAGAGCGAGTATTGGCGCTCTCGATCATTGCGCTGGCAACACGAACTGTGGCAAGACCTTGTTCCATGGTGACGATCCGCTCTGTTGCGCCGGCAAGCCCTAGCACTGCATCACGGAAGGCCTCATGCTCGGTGCGAAGTGGCTCTGGCTTGGCAAAGGCATAGCGGATGACATCGCCTTCGCTCACACCGCGGAAGGAGGCAACCGCATCCCACTGGGTATCGACAGAAGCATTTGCATAAAAGGTCAGATCGGCAGTCAAAGTATCTGCAACAAAGGAGCCGCGTTCACCGGTGACAATCGTTAAGCGCTCCTTAAATGGAGTCAGCCAGTTAACGAGATGGTTGGTAATGATTCCATTTTCAAGTTCACCGATCGCAGCGACCATATCTTCATGCGGACGACCAGATTTGAGGGCCGTCTTTGCAGAAACATTGATGAACGGGGAGCGAGCTACCCACGCGGTGAGATCAATATCGTGGGTTGCCAGATCCTTGATGACACCGACATCGGCGATACGGGCAGGAAATGGGCCTTGGCGACGAGTGGCGATTTGATAGACGCTACCGAGCTCACCGGCATCCAACTTCGCACGCAACTGTTGAAGGGCGGGGTTGTAACGCTCGATATGACCGACCGCACCGACTAAGCTTTTTGCGGCAAATGCAGCGGTGATCCGCTCCGCGGATTCGTTATCAACAGCGAGCGGCTTTTCGATAAGAGCATGAACGCCAGCGTCAGCCAGAGCCAGAGCCAAATCTTCGTGGAACGCGGTGGGCGCGGCGACCATCGCGTAGTCGATGCCAAGGGCGATCAACTCTTCAACTTGCGATACGAGCGGACGAGATCCTGCGACACCGTGCGGATCGCCCATCGGGTCGCAGACACCGACGAGTTCGACACCATCGAGCGAGGAGAGGACGCGTGCATGATGGCGCCCCATCATTCCCAGACCTACCAGGCCGGCACGCAACTTCTTTCCATTGCTATTACTTCCGGAGGAGTTACTCATGATCGACCGCTTAAATTCGTGTTACAGCGTCATTAACCACGCTGACAACTTGCTCGAGCTCTTCCTGGGTGAGCGATGGATGAACAGGAATGGAGATCACTTCTTTGACCAACTCTTCTGTTACAGGTAGATCATGCACAGAATTGAAAGATGGGAGGCGGTGGATAGGAGTTGGATAGTAGACGTCGCAACCGACCCCACCAGCCTTGATCAATTCGATTGCCTTATCGCGCGCTTCGCTTGTCGCTCCCTCTAGCCGAATCGTGTACTGGTGATACGAATGCGCTGTGCCTGGGCGAACGTATGGTGTGACGACGCCCTTGAGGTTGGCATCCAAATATGCGGCGTTGCTTCGACGTTGCTCGGTCCAAGCTTTCACCTTTGTCACCTGGACGCGACCGATGGCGGCGTGAATATCAGTCATTCGATTATTAAATCCAACAATCTCATTCTGATAGCGAACAACTCCGCCTTGGTTACGTAGCATCCGACACTGGTGCTCAATATCAGGATCGTTGGTGACGATCATGCCGCCCTCACCGGAGGTCATATTCTTTGTTGGGTAGAAGGAGAAGGAAGCGACAGCGCCCCACTCGCCAGCCATCCGACCGTTGAGCGATGCCAGGTGAGCCTGTGCGGAATCTTCAAAAATAATCAGACCGTGCTTCTTGCCGATCTCTTCAAAGCGATCCATATCGGCGATGTGGCCGTAGAGGTGCACAGGCATGATCGCCTTGGTGCGAGGTGTGATGACCGCTTCCACATGATCGGGATCGAGATTGAAAGTCTTGGGATCGATATCGCCAAAGACTGGGATGGCACCCGTAAGCGCTACGGAGTTTGCAGTGGCCGCAAAGGAGAAGGATGGGACGATTACTTCATCACCAGGCTTGATTCCGGCAGCGAGAAAACCTAGATGAAGAGCAGATGTTCCTGAGTTGACCGCAATACAGCGCCGTCCGCCCACGAACTGCGCAAACTCCTCTTCAAATCCTTTAACTTCTGGACCTTGCGCCATCATTCCGCTGCGCAATACGCGATCGACCGCTGCGCGCTCTTCGTCACCGATAATTGGACGGGCTGCTGGAATCACTTGGCTCTCTTCTCCGCTAGTTGTTCGATTGTAAATTTAGTTTTCTCTCGACTTCGCCTTGGCAATTACTCCGCTACCAACTCATTCTCCCCAACCTGACGGTAGAGGCTCTGATCCTGAGGGCAACGGAAGCGATTATCTCCAATATCCTCCAGCGGAACTCCCGCACGACCCACCCATCGGATCCGTTTTGCGGGAACCCCAGCAACAAGGGCGAAGGCAGGAACATCTTTTGTGACGACGGCGCCCGCTGCGACTAGCGCCCATTGGCCGATCGTGACCGGTGCGATGCAGACTGCACGGGCGCCGATGCTGGCCCCATCGTGAATGGTGACTCCAACGGCATCCCAATCGCTCCCGCTCTTCAGCGAGAGGTCGGTATTGACGGCGCGAGGAAATTGATCGTTGGTAAGGACTGCGGCTGGTCCGATAAAGACACCGTTGCCGAGTTTGGCCGGCTCGTAAACCAGCGCGTAATTTTGCACTTTGCAGTTATCGCCGAGAGTTACTCCGCTGCCGATATATGCGCCGCGACCAATGATGCAATTGTTGCCAAGGACGACTTGGTCTCTGATTTGTGCGAGGTGCCAGATCGAACTTCCATCCCCAAGCGTTGCCGAACTATCAATATCGGCGCTGGGAAGGATCTTTACTGCCATACCAGCAAGTCTAGCGGGTCAGATTCACCATCTCGGCGGCGAAATTGGCGTATTCCCGCTCACTATCGAGGTTCTCTGCTGCCCATCTAGAAGCGTGATCGCGAATCGCATCGAGCTCTGCAACGTGGCCTCTCCAATACCGCAACCTCTCGGCTACCCCTTCAGGAGTACTTTCGATGGCGCCAGAGTTGCTAAAGGCAATCAATTCCACACAGCGTGGAAGCGGAGAGGAGATGGAGGCGAGTCCGACACTCATATATTCATAGAGTTTGGAGGGTACCGCTTCGACGAAGGCAGGGGTGTTCTCGAGAAGTGATAGTCCTACCCATGCACCGGCCGCAGTCTTCCAAGCTTCTGCGGGCGGCAACTTTCCAAGAAAGCGGACTCGATTATTTGTGTTCTTCTCTCGCATCCATTCATCTACAAACTCCTGATCGGCAGCGGCAACTCCTCCAACAAAGTCGAAGTGCCAATCTGGCGATAGCTCGGCCACCTTCAACATCGCGTGTAGCCCACGGCTCGCTCGCAAATCTCCGATATAGATAGCGCGCGGAGTTTGAGCGCGCTCGCCACTAAGGGTGAGCAATGACAGGTCGGGTAGGTTTCTAACCACGAGGCGATTGCGTGCATCAAATGGTGGAACTTGGACATCGGCAACTGTTGTGAGATCTGATCGCTTTGCAAACCAGAGCGCAGACTTTGTATCACTCTTGGCAATCCACCCGAGAATTCCAAAGTACTTCTTGGCCCAGCGTCGATCCTCTAAGAGTCGGAGGTAATCCTCAAAGAAATCCACCGCCACCTTTCTGCGCAGAAAGCGACCCACGATGAATGCTGGTGCGACCGATTCGGGTGAGATCGCATAGAGCACCAGGCCGCGCGAGCGGAGCGTAAAGACTCGAGAGCGGTGGTAGCGCGCGATCAAGTTTGTCTTTCTCCACGCTTCGCCGAACCATGGGGTGCGAATGTATAGAGCAGACGCATCTTTGATTAAGCCTGGCGCATCTTTCATCGCTCCCGGGGCAAAGATTTCTACAGTTAAGCCCGCCCTTAGTAAAGCTCTGGTTAAACGATGAAGCCGAGCATCTGCGAGGTTGGCACCCGAAGAGATAATAGATACATCGATGCGTTCAGACATCGCGCTACCTGCTTACATATCTTCGTAGCTAGATGGCAATGAGCCGACGTTGAGAAACTTTAGGTATCCGTCGACGATCTCTTCGGGTTTACCCTTCGCAACGAGTGATCCCTTATGCATCCAAATCGCCGTGTCACAGAGATCAGTCACAGTTGCCAGCGCGTGCGAGACGATAAGAATGGTGCGTGCCTCAGCGCAGAGTTGGCGCATACGCTCAAATGACTTCTCTTTAAATGCAGCATCTCCCGCGGAAAGCGCCTCATCTAGCAGCAGGATATCTGGGGTCATACTTACTGCTACAGCGAAGGAGAGGCGCCCATACATTCCGCTGGAATAAGTGCGGACAGGCAGATCAATAAAACCATCAGGAAGAGCAGCAAACTCTGCTATCTCATCGGTCTTATCGCTGATCTCGTCCATATTTAATCCTGATGCTAGGCCACCCAAAATAATATTGTCGCGACCAGATAGGGCAGGGTTAAAACCCACGCCTAGTGCAAGAAGCGTCGAGATCTTTCCATTCACGATCACACGCCCTTCGGTGGGCGAGAGGATGCCAGCGATACAGCGCATCAGAGTTGACTTACCCGCACCATTAGAGCCAACAATGCCGAGCACTGATCCATGAGGTACATCGAGGGTGAGGCTCTTCACCGCTTCGATAGTGCGCGTGCGCTCTTTCTGCTTCAGGCTAGCGCGCATGACTGCATTCTTGAGAGTGCGCTTCGCCTCCAAGCTCACCTTGTAAGTAATTGAAAGTTCTTCAATGCGAATTGCCAAATCATTTGGCATCTCGATTGGGGACTTAGATACGGATAGCAAAATCACGCTCCCTTGAGATGAAGAAATATCCACCGATCATGATCGATGCAAGTGCCCAGAAGATTGAGCCGTAGAAGGACAACTTATTGAGGGATTCACCGCTCACCCAGACGCGAGAGGTCGCGTCGAGTACCGGTCCTAAGGGATTGATGTAAAGCAGAATCTTCATGCTTCCCCGCAAAGTGTTGGGGAGCCAGAGAACCGGAGAGAGATACATCCAGATTCTGGTGATGTAGGTCAGCAACTTATTTGTATCGCGGAAATAGACATTGAGTGTGGCAAAGACGAGTGCGAGACCAAAACCGGTGAGGCCTGTGCAGATCAGGATGAAGGGAATCCATAAGAAATTCCATGTCCACCCGGGCACGATTGTCGTCGGGTAGGCCCACTTGCCGACTACGAGAACGAAGATGTAGACGGGAATGGTGGGAAGGAATTGTTGGAAAGATTGAATAGCCGATGAGAAGGGCAGGAGCGCGCGTGGAAAGGCCTGGTTCAAAATCAAACGACCACCCGCGGTGATCGAGGAGGCCCCAGCAGTCACGCAGTTCTGTGCGAAGTAAAAGGTAAAGAGACCAATCAAGAGGTGGTCGAGTCTGGTCAGCCCAGGATCTTTTCCACCCGGCCGAATAATCGTCACAACTAGGTAGTAAACGAAGCCCAGGAGCAGGGGATTGAGTACGAGCCAGATCTTGCCGAGGCGAGAATCTAGGTACTCCGCCTTATCGGTGAAGCGGGCAAGTTCTAGGGCAAAGCTGCGCCGAGTCCAAAATTCCTTGAGGTAAGGGATGAGCGGTGGCAGTGACGCGCGGTGTGGCTCAAAAACCTGAATCTTGGGAACAAAGTCTTCGTTCACGGGCATAGGGGTAAGTGTGCCATCCCAAGCCATCTTCTATGCACAGGGTCGGCTGCCCCGCCCCATGTGCCGCTCCAATGGTGAGCAGAATCCCATTCATTCGGGCGGTCTTCTACCGCCTACAACTATGAAAGGTGAAAATCCAAATGGAAGTAATCCAGAAGAAGGCGAGCCAGAAGAGGGCTTCGCGGAGCCAACTCCTGCGCGGGGTAAGCATCGCGCTCCTCGGTCTGCTTGTATTGCCCGTAGCCGTTGAGAGCAGTGGAGCGCTCGCCGCGACGGCGGCTGCACGAGCTCCGCGCCAGACGGTGGCGAAAACAGTGGCGGTCAAGAAGAGCCCGGCATCCAAGGTCGGGGTGCGAAAGAGCAGGGCTAAGACGATTTCAGCAAAACGAACGTCGCCGAGAAAAGTTTCAGGGCGGTCAGCAGTTGTTAAGCGTTCGCCGATTAAGCGAGCACCCGTGACACGAGCAGCGGCAAAGAAGGCACCAGCAACCTCCAGAAAACCAGCAACCTCCAGAAAACCATCTATCAAGAGGGCCTCAACTAAGAAGGCATCGTTAAGAAAGGCAAGCGCCAAGAAAGTTGGTGTCAAGAAGGCTTCCGTCAAGAAGGCTTCCGTCAAGAAGGTAGCGAGCACGGCTTCAGCGAATACTGGGATCGGCGCCCAGAGTGCAGCAGTAGCTGCTGGCACCGTGGCTGGCGTCGCAGTTTCCAAAGATTTAGCCGCGAAGAGCGCAGCGGATCCAAAGAGCGCCGCGAAGGGGGTCGCCGCAACGACTGTCGTGCCTGCGCCGCATTCCTTGTCGGGAGTGAAAGTGGGATCAGCTGGCGATACAAAGCCCACGAGTGGAACTGAAGCAAAGCCCACGATTGGAACTGAAGCAAAGCCCACGATTGGAACTGAAGCAAAGCCCGCGCCTGCAATCGAATTAAACGCCGGCTCTACCGGTGCACTCGCGAATAACTCACCACTAGCAGCAGGGGAAAAGTCAAAGGTTTCCAAGAAAGGTAAATCAAGCGGAAAGTCTTCTGGCGGTAAGTCATCTGGAACAAAGGTGGCGAAGAAGATGCGGATGCGTAGATTGACTCTCGAGCCTTGATCCAACAGTCGGATCCCAGACGATGACATGCCCGAGCAATGGGATCACTGGCAGTGAGAGAAAAACAAGAATAACAAGAAGTACAAGTTAACTGAGGAAGAGAGGGACTTGAAGTTTCCGCGGCGCCGCCAGATAAAAAAGTTGCGGCGGTCAAGCGAGATTGGTGTGCTCCGCAAAGCCGACCAATAACTTCAAGTCTCTCACTTTTTCCAGTATTTGTAAGGGGATACTGAAGAAAATTGCCAGTTGGTTCCAAGCTATTCCCCTTGTGGGGTTTGTCTAGAGGGAGTAACTTCTTGACATGGAGATCATTTTTCATACCCGACATGCTGTACTCGCAGAAGACTTTCGCTCCATCGCTTCAGAGAAACTCAAATCACTCCAGCGATTTGCGCTCGCTATTGATGGAATAAAAGTGGAGATCATTCACGAGCCAAATCCTCGCTTCGGTAAGACCTCACACTCGGTAACCCTTTCGACTCAAGGTAGCGGTCCATTTGTTCGCGCCGAAGGTAAAGCCTTCAATGATCTGGCTGCTTTTGACCAAGCGGTAAAGAGCCTTGAATTGCAACTTCGCAAGGCTCACGAACGTTTGAAGGATTACCCCCATGAATCTCTTCGCGAGGCAAAGGGTTAGAAAGGGATAGGCCGCCTACTGGGAGTGAGATACTAAATCAGTGAAGCCGATCATCGCACTGCTCCGCAGGATTCATCGCTGGAATTACGCCCGCAGAGTCGAATTCGGATTCTGGAAGGTCAGATTCAAAAGAGAGAGTCGCCTGCGCCTCCTCTCGCTTCGTCTGCGAGCCGGACAATTTCTCAAGGAGCCTCTTCGGGCTAAGCCTCGATTTCTGATCGGTCCAACCAATTCTGCCAACCAGGGCACGCTGTGGGCTCGCGAGCTTTCTCGCGCTGGCTTCGCATCGCAATCGCTGCGCATCTCAGCGGAGGCTGCAAACGAGTGGTTCACTACGGATTACTCCTTAACGCGCACTGAATGGCTGGAATTTCAGAGAAGACAGAGCCTTGCTGACATGGTGGCTCGCTCTAAGAACATCATCCTCTTTGAATCACTCCGACCTATCTTCCGACTACTCAATGCGAAAGATGGTCGAAACCCCATCTTGGAAGATTTCGAATTAATGCAGTTGATGGGAAAGAAGATTGGCGTTGTCTTCCATGGCAGCGATATTAGAGACACTAAGGCGCATGCTGCCCGCAATCCTTTCTCCCCCTTTCACAAGGAGAGCCCGGAGTTGGAGAAGATGCAGGCGAGAACTGCAGAGAACGCTGCCCTCCTTCCCATTTTGCGTGAAAGAAATATTCCAATATTTGTGACAACAAAAGATCTCTTAATTGATGTCCCTGATGCACATTGGCTCCCGGTCACGATTGATTTTGATCGCTTCTACCGCGTAGCGGTTGAGTCACCGATTTTTCCATCCGAAGATGAAAAGTTGCGCGTCCTCTTTCTGCCGAGCCGCTCTTGGTTAAAGTCTGCAGAGTTGATTGAGCCGGTCCTCATTAAATTACGTGATGAAGGCGTCATTAGTTATCACAGTTATTTGTCCGCTGGTGAATCACTCAATCACTCGCAGATTCCTGGGGTGATGGCGCAAGCCGATCTAGTGATAGATCAATATCTTGGAGTTGTAGGTGTCTTTCCTATTGAAGCGCTAGCGGCGGGTCGCTTGGTCATGAGCTTTGTGCCTCCAGAGGCTGGTGAAATTCCAATTATCAGCGTGACACCTGGAACTTTAGAAGGTGAAATTCGCCGCGTCGCCGCCACACGGCATAAGCCAGTTGCTGGAATTGAATATGCAAAGCAATGGCACGACGGCCGCGAGAGCCTCCTGGCGCTTGCAGAGGTATACGGCTTTAAGATTTAAGGAAGCGGGCCTACGTATTGGCTATAACCCTTCTCCCAATTTGTTAAGAAGACTGCTTGCGCCGCCTTTAGTGTTATCTGACCAGAGCAGACCAGTTGATGCATTCGGTTCTCGAGTTGATCCTTTACGTAAGAGCTCAATTTAATGTTGCGTGGTTCCGGAAAGAGATTGAGCGTGCTCGAGGGGTTGCCACCGACCTCTAGCGGAACGATGTGATCCTCTTCGTAGTCCTTCATATTGAGATCACCATCGAGGTTGTAACCAGAGTGCAACTGGGCGTATTTGAGTTGATTGGTGTAAGAGACAGGAGGGCGAACTGTGGCGGTCCAACCCGATACACAGATCGTGCTGCGGATGTTTGACTGGGTTACATCGGGATTGACAGCCCCCGGAGTCAGTTGTCGATTGGGCAATCCTGTGGCCTCGGAGTAAGTCGCCGCTCCGCAGGCCGTAAGTCCTAGAGTGGCAGCGAGAATGAAGCTAGTAGCAACGAGAGCTGAACTCTTTGATGTCCTACGAGCAAGAGAAGATTCCCAAAGGCTCCTCTGAACTCTCACCTTGTCAGCAGCGACTCTCATCTAAATACGTTATCTACGAAGGTGAGAATATTTATGGGGCCGATGGACATGTATAACCAAACTCACTTTCAACCTTGGGCGGAACCAGGCCACAACCAACCAGAGCGGTTCCAAAATCCACGACGCTCCATTGCTTGTTCTTTACAGTAGCAAAACCATATGCAATATCGGTGACAGGCAGATAGGGAACTGTGGTGAAGATAATCCACTGTGGATCAACTGCCGAACTTCGGATATCAACGACAGCAGCAAAATATTGATCGCCCATCATCTCAGCTTCTGTGATCGTCTTAACCAGGTCTCCACTGGTTGCCTGTGGAACAAGATTCCCGCCCTTTGGGCGATTGAAATAGGGGAGAGGTGCGTTGGGGTACTGACCAAGAAGAGTCCACGGAACTATGACTTGTGCCAACTCCCCGTCCTTTGGGGAGGGCCACTTTAAAAACCAACCAGCATCTGTGTCGATCCCTACTGGGAGCTTTTGCGCCAGTTGCGCTTTGACGGCGCTCGGTTTCCAGGTGACTAATTTTGGATGATTGGCGTCAAAGCTCGAGACCAACAGATTTATCCCTGTGACGAGGCTGCTATCGCTCGGTCTGGCATCGCCGGAGGGCGCTCCACAACTCGTGAGAGCGAACACGAGTAGCGTTGAGAGCGATACGCCAGCAAGGAGGCGCAGACTCTTAATGTTCTTCGGTGATCTAGAAATAGCCACCTTCTGATAGTAATCGCAAAGGCTGAGTGTGAGCTGCTGCCATCTCTTTCTCCACAACCGAAAGTTATCCCCAATCAAAATTGGGTTCTCATTAAAGCGTCACCGCCTAGAGTTTCCTGAGCGTGTGAACGAAATAAGCAGTGAATTTGGCCCGTTAGCGCCTTTGATGGCCGACCCAACGGTCGAGGAGATCTGGATCAACTCTCCGCATCGGATATTCGTAGCAAGAGCAGGTATTAGCCAGCTCACCAACCTCGTTCTTAATCAGCAAGACATACGTGATCTCGTTGAACGACTCTTGATGTGGGGAGGCCGCCGCCTCGATCTTTCACATCCCTTTGTAGATGCCAGATTGCCCGACGGCAGTCGATTACACGTTGCAATCCCAGACGTAACGGCAGTGCACTGGGCGGTCAATATCCGAAAGCACTTGGTCCGCGGCAAATCTCTACAAAACCTCATTGCACTTGACGTAATGTCTCCGGAAATCGGGGCCTTTCTCTCCAAGGCCGTCTCTGCAGGACTCAATATCTTGGTGAGCGGATCAACTCAAGCGGGAAAGACAACTCTGCTCAATGCGTTGGTGAGCGCGACTCCCACTCGCAGCCGCGTAATCACTATTGAAGAGGTCTTTGAGCTAAAACCACAACTGCCAGATTGTGTTGCCTTACAAACTCGACAAGCAAATCTGCAGGGCGAAGGCGAAATTCCGTTGCGTAAACTCATCAAAGAGGCGTTGCGAATGCGTCCATCTCACTTGGTGGTTGGGGAGATTCGAGAGGCAGAGGCACTCGATTTACTAATTGCACTCAACTCTGGTCTTCCCGGGATGGCAACAATTCACGCCAACTCGGCTCGCGACGCCATTGCAAAGTTGCAGACACTTCCGCTGCTAGCTGGCGAGAACATCACCTATCAATTTGTAGCGCCTCTCGTGGCCGCAACCATAGATCTCATCGTGCACACCTCCCTAGTTCCAGAGAGCGGAGAGCGGAGGATTGTTGAAATCGCGCATGTAACAGGGCGAACTGAGGGTGATCGCGCCGAGATTGAGCCTCTCTTTACCTATGTCGGGCGCGATTATCAGAAAGGGTTGGGCGATCCAGATCGAGTCTTTGCGCGAGGTGGCGAAGGGTGGACGGAGCGATGAAGCAGACGTGGACTCCTAAGAAACAGAACACCATCGCCGCTGCTCTTGCGGGATTTTTCATCAGTCGAGTAATTCTTGGCAGCAGTGTCTTGACCCTTCCCGTCATGCTCTTTGCCGCCGCACTTCCTTCTCTCATTGCAAAGAGAAGAGCAGAGAGGAGAGAGGCAGAGTTGGCGGCACTCTGGCCAGAAATTCTCGACCACATCATCTCTGGGTTACGTTCTGGACTTTCGATCGCTGAGACGCTGGTGGGGTTAGCGCACCGCGGACCTGAACGCTCTAGATCGATTTTTAAAGAGTGTCAGACGAAGTTGGCTGCGGGGGCGGAGTTATCCGCAATATTCACCTTCATCAAGGACGAATTTAATGATCCAGTCGCCGATCAGGTATGTGAGGTACTGGACTTTGCGCGAGGGGCAGGGAGCCGCGATACCGCAATAACACTTCGGACGTTGGGGGACTTTATCCGAAGCGATATTGCGGTGCGTGGTGAGATTCAGGCAAAGCTTGGATGGATTAAGAACTCGGCGTTGGTGGCTGCCTTGGCTCCATGGATTCTTCTAGTGATTCTCTCTTCGCAGCCGAGCACCCTGCAGGCCTTTTCAACCGGAGCCGGAATGCTAATTATCTTCTTTGGCCTTGGCCTAAGTGTTATCGCGTATATATGGATGTGTCGAGTGGGGCGAATTCGAACCCTCCCACGTATTTTCTTGGAGGCACATCGATGAGAGTTCTTCTAGCGTTGATCGCTGTAGCACCTCTCTTAACTCTCGCGATACTAACTCTCTGGGAAGAGTTTCACAGGGAGGCAGTTGCAAGTTACAACGAGGTGGCAGCAAAGGTCGCTGGCAAGAAATCTCGCGGATTGATTGAAGCGGAGTTCCCTCTCGTCGTAGAGCTCTTCGCCATCTTGCTAGTTGGTAATCGGAGTCCCGCGCACGCTTTAAACCATATTAGTAAAAGGAGCGAGGGTGAATTCTCAAAGCATCTTCGTGAAGCAATAGAAGAGATTCATAAAGGCGCCAACTTCTCGCAAGCGCTCGATCTCTTGAGTCTTCGGACGGGATCGCCCATGGTGCGACGATTCTCGGACTCCCTCACGATAGCTGTCGAGCGTGGCTCTCCACTAGTCGATGTTGTGAACCGTCAGGTTGAGGAGGTGCGAAATCAAGAACGATCTCGCCTCCTCGAGTCCGCCGGAAAGGCGGAGATCGCGATGATGATTCCCGTCGTCTTTCTCATTCTTCCGGTATCCGTTCTCTTCGCACTTTGGCCCTCGTACTTTGCGCTGGGCCGGAGCGTCGGTCTCTCGTGAGCGAGAGAGTAAAACCAAATAAAGAACCAAGTAAAGAACCAACTAGCGAGCTCGATGTAGTGCGCGTCCAGGCAAAAGGGAGAATCTGATGAAGTCAATTGTGGAAGATGTACAGAGACTGGCAACTCAATGCCGGTATCACTGGTTAAAGCTGAGATCAAAGTTGAGAGAGCAAGTGCTTCTCTACTCGACCAACTCCTATCGCTTCCTTTTAAGCGCTACCAGAGCTCTACAGGATGAGCGGGGGGATGTTCCCGGCTGGGTTCTAGTGGTTTTGATGACCACTGGATTAGTGACCGGAATATGGACTTTGGCCGCTCCGAGGATCGATTCAATCTTGCGCAATTCTTTAGATTCGATGAACAACATTCGATAGGCCTTTTGTGGCCCAGAGCGAATGGTAAAGAGCGAATGGTAAAGAGCGAATGGTAAAGAGCGAATGGTAAAGAGCGAATGGTAAAGAGCGAATGAAGAACAAAGGCACGGCGAGAACGATTGCTGCGCATCGACTGATGAATTTAGTGCACGCTCGTGGAGAGTTATCTCCGGCGCGGATAAGGATTCTCATTAGGCGGGGTACGGCAGATTTTCTTTCCGAAGGTGGGAACGTGGAGAGCGCGCTTACCTTGATTCCACTCCTAATACTCTTTCTCACCGTAGGTCAGGTATGTCTATCGGTTTACTCTCGTACCCTAAGTGCTGTCGGGACCCAGGGAGCTATCGCGTATGCCGCGATGGGCTCTTCTGGGTCGATCGCTCCTAATGGGAGTGCAGGCGGCTCCTTCAATCAAGGGTGGAGAACTCCACCCCAGGCACTTCCTCTTCCTGGTGGTGGCTCGCTTTTGATCGGAGAGCGGGAGATAAAGGGTACGTCGATCACCCCTCTACTTCCGCAAGGTGATTCGTATACAACCGATGGAGTGGCGGTTCAGGAATGATCGGACTTGAACGGCCAGGCGAGAACAAGCAGTCATGTTCAAGCAGTCATGTTCAAGCAGTCATGTTCAAGCAGAAGGGGACGATCAGAAAAGTATGAAATTTCTTTTAATCAAACCTCAGTACCCCAGAATTTTAAAAAATATCGCAAGATCCTGGGCGGCAGAGGAGGGAAGCGCGATCATTGAATTTGTTCTGCTCGCCATTCCGCTACTAGTTCCACTGATCTTGTATTTGGGAGTAGTGCACCAAGAGTCCACAATCAATAGCGACCTTCATAACCTGGCTCGACAGAGTGCGCGTGCATTCATTACAAGT
>CAIWWH010000037.1 GCA_903916385.1 uncultured Actinomycetes bacterium | reverse complement strand
GGGGTGTGTACCCATTAACGACTACCCAGTGGTATGACGCGTTCGGGTTAGTAGTCCCCGCAAAATTCTGATCCTTGGACAAGTTCAATGACGCAATGACAGTTCGGATATTTGGATCATGAATCGATCGCATCAGGTTAATCGGGTCCGTTGGAATCGTCGCCGATTTCTGCAGGAATACGCCAGCGATACCAAAGTTAGTCCTTGAGAAGGTCTATTTAGTGAATAAATCGACCATAATGCGCAAATGAGGACTCTCGCTCTAGATATCGGAGCCACGAAAGTTGCCATCGCCCTCCTCGATGAGAGCCACCAAATTTTGGAGCGTCTAGAAGTCCCCTCAAATACAGGAGCTGTGATCTGGCCCTCACTCAGGACAGCGATTAGAGGATTTGAAGTCGATCTGATCGGAGTTGCGTCCGCGGGACCTATTGATCGAGAAAATGGAACTATCTCCCCCGTAAATATTCCACAATGGCGTGACTTCCCAATTTCTGAGAAGTTGAGAAGGCTCTTTCCAGGCAGAGGCGTTGCCCTTCTGGGTGACTGCACGGCGGTGGCACTTGCAGAGAATCGCTTAGGGGCGGGCGTGGGAGTTTCCAATATGTTGGGAGTTGTCGTCTCAACGGGAATCGGTGGCGGTCTCGTGATCGATGGCCAAGCCTTCCACGGAGAAACCGGCAATGCTGCTCTCTTCGGACATCACTCCATCGCCTTTGACTCAGGCGTTAGGTGCGATTGCGGGCGGATCGGCTGCCTAGAGACTTTTGCTCGCGGCCCCAAGATGGTCGAGTACGCGCGCCGCCTAGGCTGGAACGCTGGTGAGGATTTCAAGGCCCTTGCCCAATCTGCACGCGATGGCGACCTCATCGCGCTAGATGCCATCGATAAAGGAACTCTCGCCCTAGCCGTGGGCATCACCAATGTTCTCAATATCTTGGACCTGCACACCGTGGTCATCGGTGGTGGAGTCTCTTTCGCAGGCCAGATTTATTGGGAGCCATTTCTGCGACACTTCAAAGAGGAGCGCAACCACGCAGGATTTCTGGACGAGGTCAACGTCTACCCCGCGAAGCTGCAAGCAGATGCGGGACTTGTTGGGGCTTCCCTCTTTGCGCAGGATCTCTCACGATAGGATTCCCGAATGTCTGAGAGCGAAGTTCGTCCATGGGGTCGTTACGAGGTAATTGACGAGCAACCCACTCACAAGATTAAGAGGATTTGGGTAAAACCGGGACATCAACTCTCATATCAACGACACAAGTTTCGTGCCGAGCATTGGTTCTTTATCGCAGGCACAGGTTTAGCTATTGTCAACGGACACGAAATCGGTGTGCACGCTGGTTCAACAGTTGATATTGATATCGGCCAGTTGCATCGGATCCGAAATAGTGGAACAGAAGACTTAATCTTTATCGAGGTTCAGACTGGAACCTACTTCGGCGAGGACGATATCGAGCGTGTCGAGGATGACTTCGGGAGAGTGTAGGATTCCCCATCTACCTGGACGATTGGCTCAGCGGTAGAGCACCACATTGACATTGTGGGGGTCACTGGTTCGATCCCAGTATCGTCCACCAAGATTATCAACGACCGAGACTCATTTCCGGTATTGCAAGGAAACAATAAGGAATCGAGAAGGCAAGTAGTAGGGCCACCTCCGGATTTAACCTATAAGTTCCCACTCTGATCAAGTGGAACTCAGGGTGGCAGCCGCGGTTCCTCCACTCATGAATCAGACGCGAAAGTTCTAGGAGGAACTATGCCAACATCTCAAGGTCCATACTGCCCTGAATGGTGTGTCGAGGTGCACTCGGTCAAGATCTCTTCAGAAACCTCCATCTGCTCCCCGAAGGTCTGCTTGTAGAAGTTAAGAGCTTCTTGCATCCCATTGTTGTACCAGAGAAAGTTTCTCAACTGCGTGGGTTGCGTCATGCGCTTATTATCTTCGAATTACCTAATAACGCTACTACCCTCCATCCATGGAATCTGCTCACCTACGTTTAGAGGTCCTGGAAGAGAGGCATATCTCCGAGATTTGTTCGGAAATTGGTCTCGATCAGGAAGTCTTCCGCTGGTTGAACTTTGCACCCCCAACTAGCCTCGACGATCTAGCGAAAGTCCTACGCGGTTACATAGCAGAGACTAAGGAGGGAGATCGAGTAGCTCACGCCGTCATTGTGAAAGCCTCGGGTGTTGCGGTAGGTACCACGTCATTCATAGATTTGAATTCACAACACAATTCGCTTGAAATTGGATCAACTTTTTACGCTAAGAAATATTGGCGCTCATTTGTTAACACTGAATGCAAAATTCTGATGCTGAGTGAGGCCTTCGATCACCGAGGCGTAGAGCGTGTCACAATCAAGACGGATGCACTTAATCAGAGATCGCGAACTGCAATTCTCCGCCTCGGCGCTACATTTGAAGGAGTTCTCCGGCACCACATGAAGCGTGCAGACGGAACGTGGCGAGACTCTGCATATTTCTCGATTCTAAAATCCGAGTGGCCGATGGTACGAGCAGGTCTCCTGGCAAAACTCGCTTTGAATCGAATTGAGTAATGTCCCTCTCGAGAGTTCAAAAGAATGGATTAGCTTTTGCTTTCCTGGGAGTCTTCTTGTTCTCGGCTTCTCTCCCGATGACGAAGTTGGCGCTTCGTGGATATGACCCCCTCTTCACCGCATTTGCTAGACCGTTGATTGCGCTCACCGTGGCTCTCCCCTTAATGACGAGAGAACGTGCCCTCGCACTGCCTCGTACTCTCTGGCGCCCGGTGCTCTTTACAACGCTCGGCGCAGTCTTTGGTTGGCCGATACTGATAGCCCTGGCACTACAAAGATCGACCTCCGCACACATTGCAGTTATCGCAGCAGTCATGCCGCTGGCAACTGCGCTTATTGCCGTCATTAAATACAAGCGCCACCCTGGGCCTGCATTTTGGATTGCCTCAACTCTCGGAACAATTCTTCTCGTCCTCTTTGCGCTCTCGCGCGGCGGAGCCAAGGGCGAAAATGGAATTGCAGATATTCTGACGATACTCGCCGTCATCGCCTCTGCAATCTGCTACGTCGAAGGAGCGGGGCTCACCCAACATATGCCAGGTTGGCAGGTGATCTCGTGGGTTGTAATCGTTGGCTCGCCCGTCAGTCTGGTTGGGGCAATAGCGGTCTGGACTCATACCCACCACCACTATGCCTTCCACGTTGAGGCACTGGCAGGACTCTTGGGAATCGGCTTCTCCTCCATGTACCTCGGCTTCTTCGCCTGGTATCGAGGGCTCAAAGATCTCGGAGTTGCACATGGCTCTCAGGTGCAACAGTTGCAAGCGATTATGACTCTGGGTTGGTCCGCCCTCTTTCTGCACGAACGCATCACGCTAGGGACGGTTCTAGCCGCGCTGGGGATCGTTCTCTCTGTCTTATGGGCTATCACGACCGTAAATTCAGATTGAGTGTTACCCCTACCCTTACTAATCAGTAGACCTTCTCACCGGTCTTACATTTCAATCGTGAATAGACGCGATAGTTTTGACCTACCCATCATCATCCAAGGTGGAATGGGTATAGGTGTTTCATCAGTTCAAATGGCGCGAGCAGTCGCAAATATGGGTCAGCTCGGAGTCGTATCTGGCACCGCAATTGATTCCGTCTTTGCACGTCGCCTGCAAGATGGGGATGTAGATGGAGACATTCGTTGGGCGCTATCTAGGTTCCCTGATCAAGAGTGTGTGGCAGAAATATTGCAACGCTACTACGTCGTGGGTGGCCGTCAACCCAACTCTAGTTACCTCGATGTTCCAAAACTAAGTCTGACTCCCACGCCCTTTGCCGTAAAACTCTTAGTCGTCGCTTCATTTGTAGAAGTCGCTCTTGCAAAGCGAGACACTGAAGGTCCCGTGGGAATTAATTTTCTCGAGAAGATTCAACTTGCTACCCCTGCATCGGTTTTCGGTGCAATCCTCGCCGATGTCGATTACATATTGATGGGCGCTGGTATCCCCGCTGATATTCCTCAACTGATTCGTGACCTCTTAGTGGCAAGCGTCGTGCAGTTTAAGATTAGGGTCGAGGGATCCGATAAGGCGCACATCCTTACCTTTGATCCTGCAATCATCAGAGGCGTCGATTACACCAAGTTGCATCGCCCTAAGTTCTTAGCAATAGTCTCATCACATATCTTGGCCAACTATCTGGCGCGCGATGAGGCTACTCGGCCTGATGGATTTGTGATTGAGGCACCCACCGCGGGAGGTCACAACGCTCCTCCGCGCAGCAAGGAACATATCGATATCGACGGTCAAGTGACCTTTACTGATAAAGATCTAGCAGATATTGAAAAGGTGAAGGCGGTAGGTCTTCCCTTCTGGCTTGCTGGTGGATACGGAACCCCCGAAAAGGTACGCGAAGCGATTGAAATGGGAGCCGTTGGGGTGCAAGTTGGATCTCTCTTTGCACTCTCCCGCGAATCAGGAATCACGGATGAACTTCGGGAAGACGTCTTAGAAGGACTCACCGCAGGTACGTTAGAGATTCGCACCGAACCTAAAACATCTGCTACCGGATTCCCCTTTAAAGTGGTCGAAATAAATGGCACCGCGACGGACCCTGATGTCTATGAAGCTCGTACCCGAAAGTGCGACCTCGGATACTTGCGTTCTCCATTCCTACGGCCTGATGGCGGAATTGGATATCGCTGTAGTGGTGAACCAATCAATACCTTTGAATTCAAGGGTGGTGGTGTTGGCGAGGCCGAAGATGTGAAGTGTCTCTGTAATGCCCTCATGGCAAATATTGGATTGGGTCAGGTGCGATGGGGTACCTATCATGAGCCGGCACTACTAACTCTGGGATCTGATCTCTCCGGAGCTGCCGAACTCAGCGCAATGCATAGTGGCTGCTGGACATCAGCCAATGTGGTGGAGTACTTAACCTCTGCGCTCTAGATCAGCGAGGGTGCGAAAGCAGTAAGCCGATAGCAAGGAGGATTATTCCCACCGCTGAAATTCCAGTCAGAGTTCTTCGTACTTTGGGTCGAGCCAGAAAGACCGCAGATCTGTCGACGGCAAGAATGAGAGAGGTGTACCAAGAGGTCGAGACGCTCGCCTGCACACAAGCCAGCAAGAAGATTCCCCACCCGAGTGAGAAGTGGCGAGGGACAAATTGCGGAATAAAGGCGACAGCGAATACAGCGGCCTTTACATTGGTTAGGTTGGTGAGCAATCCCAGGCGATACGCGGCCCCGGCTCCAGTCTTCGCGCCGCTATCAACATCAAACTTTCCAAACTCCTTCTTCAATTGCCAGAGCGTTTGAACGGCAAGTCCCAATAGAAAGACCACACCCGCATATTTAAGAATATTGAAGGCGGCATGAGATTTTGCAAAAATAGCGGAAAGTCCGATGGAGGATGCCGCTCCCCAAATCACCAACCCAGAAGAATTTCCCAGTACCGAATAGAAGGCAGCGCGTCTGCCACCGATCAAACTCTGTCTTAGCACCATTGCCACTCCCTGACCTGGCACGATGGCGAGAAGAAGCGCCGTGAGAGCAAAGGCAGGAATTACCCGTAAAAGTTGAATCCCGGCGTTCACATGGCAAAGGTACTCGTTTGCTGCAATTGCCAACTAATATTTCGCAATGATCGAGATCCGCGAACTCCACAGCTTGCAAGATCAATTTCATGCGCGGATGATCTTTGACACGGTCTGGCCCGCTATGAATGAAACTCAAGTGACGGCGAACTTGTTGCAAGCTTTAGTGCATAGCGGAAGCTACCTCGTCGGGATCTTTGACGGTCCAAAGATCGTTGGAGCCTCTTTCGCCTTCCCTTCAATCGAGCCAGAGATACATCTGCACTCCCATATGACAGCTTTCATCGAGAGCCATCGCGATCAAGGTCTAGGGACGTTGGTCAAGATGCATCAATGGCAATGGGCCAAAGAGCATGGGTACGCATCGATTACTTGGACATTTGATCCTTTAGTCCGGCGCAACGCACGCTTAAATATTTTGAAATTGGGAGCAGATCTCATCGAATACAACCCAAACTTCTACGGCAATATGGCCGACGAGTTAAATAGCGGAGATGAGTCCGATCGCATAATGGTGCGATGGGATGCCAGCGGGTCGAAACCCAAACCCCGAGTTGAAATCGAAGAACCACCTTACGATGCCGAGTTAATCCCGCTTCCTAGAGACATCATTGAGGTGCGTCGAGCAGATCCAGAACTCGCTAGCCGCTACCGCATCGAGGTTCGTAAAGCGTTCATGTCCGCCTTTGCCGCCAAGAAGCGAGTCATCGGCTTTTCCGCCAACAACGAATATGTATTGGAGTAGAGATGCAGATCGCAGAGCTTGAACTACGGATCATCAACCTGCCACTAGTCCGCCCCTTTCGCACCTCCTTTGGAACGCAGAATGGTCGCGAAGTCTTGATGCTCAAGGTAACGACAGCTGACGGAATTGTGGGATGGTCAGAGTGTGTGGCCCTCTCTGAACCTCTGTACTCCCCTGAATATGTCGCTGGCTCGCTCGACCTCATGAAACGTTTCCTGATCCCAACCTTGCTCCAAAGCCCGGATATAACTGCTGAAGATGTTGCGCCGCTCCTTGCGCCGTTCCTGGGTTCACCAATGGCGAAGGCGACTCTTGAGACCGCGCTCCTCGACGCGCAATTGCGGAGTGAAGGCCGCAGCCTGGCGGACTACTTGGGAGCAAACAAGTCCCGCATTCCCTGCGGCGTCTCAGTCGGAATCGCACCTACTATCCCCCAGTTAATCGAAGAGGTAGCGGGTTATATTGCCGATGGATACAAGAGAATCAAGCTAAAAATTGAACCTGGATGGGATATCGATCCAGTGGGTGAAGTGCGACGCACCTGGCCTGAGATTCCACTACAAGTAGATGCCAATCAGGCGTACTCACGAAGCGATGGCGAATTGCTCTCGCGTCTGGATCAATTTGAATTACTCCTCATTGAACAACCGCTTGATGAGCACGACATCCTGGGTCATGCGCAACTGGCTCTTCAGGTAGAGACACCGATCTGTCTCGACGAATCCATCACATCTCTGCGATCGGCAGAAGATGCCTTGGCGCTCAAAGCAACTACCGTCATCAACATCAAACCCGGTCGCGTCGGTGGCTATATAGAGGCGGTCAAAATTCACGACCTCTGTCTCAACGAAGGTATCCCTGTCTGGTGTGGAGGGATGGTCGAAACAGGGATAGGTCGGGCAGCGAATATTGCGCTGGCGGCCCTGCCGGGCTTCACTCTTCCCGGGGACACCTCTGCATCGAGTCGTTTCTTCCACCGCGACATCACCGAACCATTTGTTATGGATGATGGTTACCTTGCCGTGCCCAATGAGATTGGGATCGGCCGCGTACCCGATTTAGAGTTCTTGGATTCGATTACTAACTATAAAGAGAGTATTCAGATCTAACTCCACTGTTGAACATGCGCCAAAGAATTTGCAAAGATCATCGGTGCATCAAAGTCCAAAGTTGCCACGTGATAACTATTGGTTAGTTCAATGCGCTGTCCCGAGATGCTATCGATCTCTGACATGATGATATTTGAGTTTGAAATTGGCAGAACATGATCATCCACGCTATGGAACAACAAGGTTGGGCACTTCACCTTTGCTAAGTTTGCACGCGTCTCTTTCAGCATCTTATGCAGTTGTACAACACCTTTAGTTGGGAGAACGTCGTAACCCCACTCTGTAATACCAGGCTTCTTAATATCATCGCCAACGGAGGAGCGGCCCGGTTGCAGCAACGCAAGCAGCGGGGCGATCTTGATGAGATTTCCAGGGATATGAATCATCGGATTAACGAGACAGATCCCAGCAAGTTCATTATTTTCTGCAACGTTGAGAGTCGTACCGCCACCCATAGAGAGGCCGAAGACAAACACATTCTTGCAACTCTTCTTCAACTTATCTACTTCAACTTGAACTCTCGCTGGCCACTCTTGCCACTTCACCTTATTGAGATCCTGCCACTGCGTAGCATGGCCTGGTAAGCGAGGAACAGAAACGGTGTAACCGCGCTCCTCGAAGAATGCAGCCCACGGGCGCATCGAGGCTGGTGAACCTGTAAAGCCGTGCACAAAGATGATTCCTATATCAGCGTGTTCGCCGCCCACTGCGAAATAATCCTCTAGCCAACCCGCAGGTGCGTTCTCTGTAGCCATGCGGCAATGTTATTGGCGCACTCGGGTATCGTCCACCGTGATGTTTACCTCCCTCTTCTTTCTAAAAGTCACAATCGCTCCAGTAATTGTCCTCAGCGTCAGTTATCTGCAACGCCGCTTTGGCGATCGCTTCGGAGGTTGGTTGATAGGACTCCCGATCACTACCGGTCCCTTCATTCTTATTATCGCCATTCAAGAGGGCGTGGCTTTCGCGGGCAGAACGACTCATGGTGTCCTCTTGGGTCAGATCGCTCTCATCGCATTCTGCTGGTCGTACTCTTTCGCCGCCCTCCGTAGCTCGTGGTTCCCAGCCGTTCTTGTGGGAACTCTCGTCTGCCTTTCGACCGGGTACGTAGTTACAACTGTCAAAGTTCCCGTCATTTATAGCGATCTATTTCTGATTGGAATTTGGCTGGTTGCCATGAGGTGGTGGCCTCGGACGGACCTGCCTAACCAAAAGATAGCGACGCCGAAATGGGAGCTGCCGGTTCGTATCTTGGTAACGCTCACTATTTTGATCTCACTAAGCGCACTCGCTCCGCACGTTGGTGCCAAGGTGGCTGGCGCGCTCTCCACCTATCCCGTCATCGCCTCTGTACTCGGCGCATTTAATCAGCGCCGCTTCGGCCCTGGGGCAACTGTCGCAACGCTGCGAGGACTGATGCAAACACTGCCTATTACGATGGCGATCATTTTCTTTTTAGGCCTGGTGCTGCGCTGATGTATGTCAGGCAAAGCGCGTAGCCTTACTGACCTATGGAGACCAAGCCCCTGCATGAGACCACCTTTGTGGTGGTCGATCTTGAAACCACTGGTGGTAGTCCCCATGCGGGCGCCGTGATCACCGAGATTGGTGCGGTTAAAGTGCGCGGCGGCGTCGTCATTGGAGAATTTAAAAGTTTTGTGAATCCCCTTGCGCCAATCCCCCTCTTCATCACAGAACTAACTGGAATTGATAATGAGATGGTGCGCTTAGCGCCGATCATTGATGAGGTATTTCCAACTTTTCTCGAGTTCGTGGGCTCCCCAGCCGAGAGCGTCTTGGTAGCTCATAACGCGCCCTTCGACATTGGCTTCTTACAAGCAGCGAGCCGTGAACTTGAGTATCAGTGGCCCAAGTACCGCGTCATTGACACCGTTCGCTTGGCTCGCTCAGTCCTAACGCGAGATGAAGTCACCGATTGCAAGCTTGGAACTTTGGCCGTCTTCTTCAACACGCAAGTCACGCCCACACACCGCGCGCTCGACGATGCCCAAACTACTGTCGAAGTCCTTCACGGACTTATCGAAAGACTCACCGGTTTTGGAGTCCAGACATTCGGAGAGCTCGAGAAGTTTTCCAGAAAGCGAATAAAGCGCGAGCCTAGGCTGATTTAAATCCTTGGGTGAATATCGCCCAGCGGCGTAGCGACTCCTGAGCCGCGCCGGAATCCACAGCGGCACTTGCCAGCCTGTAGCCATCGCTTAGTTGTTCAGTTATCGACTTCTCAAAGTCCCCCTTGTAAGCCGCGAGCGCTGCAGCTGCATTGAGCAGGACGGCATCGCGTGCCGGGCTCTTTTCGCCCTCAAAGATACGCAGGGTGACGGCGGCGTTGAACTCCGAATCCCCACCAGCCAAACTTTCGATGGGGGCATGTGCGATTCCAAGTGCACGGGGATCAAAACTCTCGGATCTGACGCCCGCGGCACTGATCTGCATGATTTGAGTCGTCGTACTTAGCGTTATCTCGTCAATCCCGTCATCCCCACGGAAGAGAAACCCCTCGGTTCCACGATCCAAAAGCACATCGGCCATGATCGGCATAACCCTGGCCTTGCTAACGCCGAGCGAGATCGCCTTGGGGCGAGCCGGGTTTGCTAGCGGTCCCAGAATGTTGAAAACAGATGCCTGACCCAACTCTTTTCGGGCGGGGGCAGCAAAGCGCATGGCGGGATGGAATTTGGGGGCGAAACAGAAGCCGATGCCCAACTCGGCCACACAGGCCGCCACCTCTTCGCCGTTGAGGTCAATATTGACCCCGAGAGCCTCTAGTAGGTCGGCTGCGCCCGACTTGGAAGAAGCCGCACGCGCGCCGTGCTTCACCACACGCGCTCCGGCTGCGTTGGCGATAATCGCCGCGGTAGTCGAAATGTTGATGGTGTTTGCCCCATCACCACCCGTGCCGACCGGGTCCACAGCCCTGCCAGGAACGGAAATGGGGGCGCAATGCTCAAACATGACCTCGACAAGAGCTTCGACCTCGAGAGGGGTCTCGCCCTTCGCT
Source organism: uncultured Actinomycetes bacterium (assembly GCA_903916385.1). Taxonomy (GTDB): domain Bacteria; phylum Actinomycetota; class Actinomycetes; order Nanopelagicales; family Nanopelagicaceae; genus PALSA-747. The sequence goes on along the minus strand of CAIWWH010000037.1, from coordinate 12,722 downwards.
TGAATACCTAGCAGGAAGGACTTGATGGTCTCCTTATCGGCCAAGTCACCCAAGATCTGACCCATCGCCCACTTAGCCTGCGCCGCCCCTAAATCTTCGTGGTCGGCCAATTGGGCGACGATCTGATCCCAAGAAATCTCGCTCTGTTCCATGCCCTAAATCCTATCTTTCGCGTGATCAGACTCACCCATGAATCCGACCCCCGTTAACTCGCTCATTACTTAAAAGTGGGAGAAATCAGGAATAATGCCCGCGTGACCACACTAGAAGCCCCGGCCAAGAACAATCGTCCAAACTTGGTGGCAGTAGGCACCATCGTCTGGCTCTCCTCCGAACTTATGTTCTTCGCAGCGCTCTTTGCGATGTACTTCACAACGCGCGCCGTACAAGGACCCAAGATCTGGCTCGAGTCAACAGGAATGCTCAACGTTAAGTTTGCGGCGATCAACACCACCGTTCTCGTGCTCTCTTCAGTAACCTGCCAGTTCGGTGTATTTGCCGCTGAGCGTTTTCAGAACAAGCGCACTGGCCCGCTCTACAAGTTTTCTAAGTGGGGTATGCGTGAATGGTTCGCTCTCACCTTCTTGATGGGCGCCTTCTTCATCGGCGGTCAGATTTATGAGTACGCAAACTTGGTCCGCGATGGTCTCTCACTTTCATCGCGTGCGTATGGCTCGGTCTTTTATCTCACAACCGGTTTCCACGGTCTACACGTAACCGGCGGTTTGATCGCTTTCTTGATCGTGTTGATCCGCGTTTCTAAGGCCCGCAATTTCGGCCACTCGCAGGCAACTACTGCGATTGTGGTCTCGTACTACTGGCACTTTGTGGACATTGTTTGGATTGCCCTCTTCTCGACGATCTACTTGATTAAATAGGAGCTATCAGTGCAACGTATCTCTAGCTTCCGCCGTCACCGCATTGCGGGGCCAATCTTGGTTGTAGCAGCGCTCTTCACAATTGCGACAGCATTCGGTGTTGCATCAGCACTTCCAAGTGCGCAGATGACAGTCGCCTCCGGCACCTCCACTCTGGTCTCTCAAGGTAAAGAGATTTTTCTGCGTGGCTGCTCTTCCTGTCACGGACTCCATGCGGAGGGAGGGGGCATTGCGCCTTCGTTGATCGGCGTCGGCTCAGCCGCCGTTGATTTCCAAGTGGGCACCGGTCGCATGCCAATGGCCGATATGAGTCAACAGGCTATGCAGAAAAAGCCTCTCTATAACGCCCAAGAAACAGCGGCCCTGGCTGCTTATGTAGCCTCGCTCGCCCCTGGACCAGCAGCCGTAACCAACGAATCCCTCAACTATGAGCGCGATGGAAACGCGGCCCAGGGTGGCACCTTGTTTAGAACGAACTGCGCAATGTGTCACAACTTTGCCGGACAAGGTGGAGCGCTCACCAATGGAAAGTACGCCCCATCTTTGATGGGCGTTGATCCAAAATACATTTACGAAGCGATGGTTACCGGCCCGCAATCCATGCCTAAATTCACCAACGCCACCATCACTCCGCAAGAGAAGCTCGACATCATCAAATGGATTCAGTCAGCAGATCATGAACAGAATCTTGGTGGTGCATCACTCGGACGCGTAGGCCCAGTTACTGAAGGTCTCCTTGGTTGGGTCCTTGGACTTGGTCTCCTAATCGGCGCAGCTGCATGGCTCGCAATGAAGGCGAAATAATATGAGCAATCAGATTGAGCGTTTCCAAGATCCTGGTCTTCCAGAGCATGTACATCGCAATGCCGACGTCGATCCGCGCGCGGCTAAGCGCGCTGAGCAACAGGTCGCAATTCTCTTCCTGCTCTCTGCCGCCGGAACTGTTCTCACTATCGCCTCATATATCTATGTAAAGAGCAGCACATTCGTCTACCTCCCAGTTCTGGGTCGCACCGACTTGCAACAACTCCTCCTTGGAATTGGGTTAACTGCCGCAACTCTCTTCATTGGCCTGGGAGCAATTCAGTGGGCGAAGAAGTTGATGCCCGATGAGGAAGTCATTGCTGAGCGCCACGAATTTCGCTCTGAAGAAGTTGATCGCGAAGAACTTGTTTCGACTTTTAAAGAGCGCGCAGATGCATCAGGAATTGGGCGCCGCAGTCTTATCAAGCGCACTCTAGGTTTGGCTCTTGGTTTGGTTGGGCTTTCACCGCTCGTTCTCCTGCGCGACACAGGTCCAATGCCTGGTGAATACCTCAACAAGACCGATTGGGCTGCTGGAACTCGCCTTTTGCGCGATCCAGATGGTCAGCCAATCCTCGCCTCCGATATTGAAGTGGGCGCTGTAACCCAGGTACTCCCCGAACTTCCGGCAGGAGTTGAGCGCACGTTAGAGAACACCGGCAAGGATGCCGTGCTCCTACTTCGCCTTCGCCCGGAAGATTTCAACCTTGATCCAGAGCGCCTCTCCTGGACGCATGAAGGAATCATCGCCTTCTCCAAGATCTGTACTCACATGGGATGTGCGGTTGCACTGTACGAGCAACAGACACACCACCTACTTTGCCCTTGTCACCAGTCGACCTTCGATGTGACGCGCGCAGCCAAAGTTATCTTCGGTCCAGCAGCACGCCCACTCCCACAACTGGCGATCACAGTTGATGCAGATGGTCACTTGATTGCAAAGCAACCATTCACTGTTCCAGTAGGTCCAAGCTTCTGGGAGCGGAACTCATCTAATGGATAACTCACAACTAACTAGCATGGGTGATAAATAATGAAGACGAGTCAAAAAGTTGCAGGAGCAACCGCCAACTACGTTGATGAGCGCACCGGCGCTGCCAAATGGTTGAAGAAGAACCTCACAAAGGTCTTCCCTGATCACTGGTCCTTCATGCTTGGTGAGATCTGTCTCTACTCATTCATCATTCTCTTGCTAACCGGAACATTCCTCACATTCTGGTTTGACCCTTCACAGCGTGAAGTCGTTTACCACGGTTCCTATCTCCCACTCTCAGGAATTCACATGTCGGCCGCTTATGACTCGACGTTGCATCTCTCCTTTGATGTGCGCGGTGGTCTATTGATGCGTCAGATCCACCACTGGGCTGCTCTTATCTTCATGTCAGCGATCGTCGCCCACCTCTTCCGTGTCTTCTTTACGGGTGCTTACCGCAAGCCACGTGAGTTCAACTGGTTGATCGGTGTTGGACTTTTGACATTTGGAATCGTCGAAGGCTTCTTGGGTTACTCTCTTCCTGATGATCTACTCTCTGGAACTGGTATTCGCATCGCCGAAGCGATCCTGCAGGCGATCCCCGTAGTCGGCTCATACTTAGCCTTCTTTGCATTCGGTGGACCATTCCCTGGTACTGCATTTATCCCACGTATCTTTATTGTTCACGTCCTGCTCTTGCCTGGTCTCTTCTTGGCACTTATCACCATCCACTTGATGTTGGTCTGGTACCAGAAGCACACACAGTATCCAGGTCCGGGCCGCACCGAAAAGAACGTTGTCGGTTATCCACTGATGCCTGTCTACATGGCCAAGGCTGGCGGATTCTTCTTCGTCGTCTTTGGCGTTACTGCATTCTTGGGCGCAGTTGCATCGATCAACCCGATCTGGCTCTATGGCCCTTACACACCTGGTCAGATTTCGGCAGGTTCGCAACCTGACTGGTACATGGGTTGGCTCGACGGACTAGTCCGCGCTGCACCCCCACTAGAGACGCACGCATTTGGTCACACCATCTCGTGGAACATTCTCATCCCAGGTCTCATCATTCCCGGAATCCTCTTCACTGGAATGGCGCTCTATCCATTTATCGAATCGTGGATTACGGGCGATAAGCGCGAACATCATCTGCTCGATCGACCACGCAACGCTCCAAACCGCACCGCACTTGGAGTTACAGCGATCACCTTCATCTTGATCTCACTCCTTAATGGCGGCAACGACATCATTGCAACCCACTTCCATCTAACTATTAATGGAATCATGTGGTTCACTCGAATCGGTCTCTTCACCATCCCACCAATTGCATTCGTCGTCACCAAGCGCATCTGCCTATCTCTGCAGCGCGCGGATCGTGATCTCGTCTTGCATGGTCGTGAGACAGGTCGCCTCGTGATGATGCCTAATGGCGAGATGCTTGAAGTACACGAGCCAATCTCAGAAGCGCAGAAGTGGACCCTGACTCAACATCAGACCCCAGAAGCGCTCCCAGCTCCCCTTCCTGCATCGGCAACAGTTGGACTCAAGGGCAAGATCCGCGCCCGTCTCAACCGCGCTAACGCTGTTCAGATTCCCGCTCCGACGCTCACTGACCTTAAGGAACTCGGAGACGGTCACCACTAACGCACGAATGAAGATTCGTCCGGCAAGACCTTCTGAAGCAGCTCTTATTCAAGAGCTGATCTATGAATTGGCAGTATTTGAGAAGGCCCCAGAGAGTGCTCAGGCAACCATTGAGCAGATCACTGAGGCCTTCTTTGCGCAGCACCCGGCAGTCTTCTGCGACCTCATAGAGGATGATCAAGGCGAGGTCCAAGGCCTAGGAATTTGGTTCCTCAATTACTCGACATGGACCGGAACCCACGGGATTTACCTGGAAGATCTCTTCATTCGGGAGTCCGCTCGCGGCCGTGGATACGGCAAAGCTTTCCTTCGTCACTTAGCGGCGATCTGCATTGACCGGGAGTATCACCGCCTGCAATGGTGGGTCTTGGATTGGAATGAATCTGCCATCGAGTTCTACAAAGGCCTCGGGGCTAAGTTGATGGATGAGTGGACCACAATGCGCGTCGAGGGCTCTGCCCTGACAGCGCTCTCAGGATTAAATCAGTAAACCCGCAGGTTCGCCGCAGGAGTAGCGCAGGTTCTCCCAAGCGAAATAGTGAAACCTAAGCCCAAGTAACGAACCGAAAATCGGTTTCCAGAAGGGGGCAGGCAAATGTCAGAGGTAATCGTAGTCACAGTTTTGGGGCTTGTAGCAGTTGCCCCCATGGCCTATTTGGCAGTTATGGCCGGAGCTGTAAAGCACAGCGAGGGCACCGATCGCGTTCTTAGTGGTGTGCGCTAAGCCCAGGCTTCTCGTACTCGGTTGTAAAGCCGATGATGCTTACAACGAGCGCTCCTAAGGCAATAACAGTCAGCCACCAGCCGACAACCAAGCCCAGACCCATCGCGCAGGCCGAGAGCGCCAGAGGCAATGGCCACCATGAGTGTGGCGAGAAGAAGCCCAGCTCACCAGCAAGATCTGCGATCTCTCCATCATCGTTATCAGATGGAAGCAGGCCCATCCGCTTGTCGTTGGTGAAGAAGTAGAAGCCGATCGTCGCCGCTAGCGCAGCGCTCAGAGCAATGGCGGTAATTCCAAGGGCCTCTCCCCCAAGCGCCCAGTAAATGACAGCGAGAACGCCGTAAAAGGCCGCCAAGAAGGCGAAGAGCTTATAACCGGCTTTCATTAGTGACCGCCATCCGTGTGTGCCATATGAGGGTAATGCAGATCGAAGGCGGGGCGCTCCGAGCGGATCCGCGGAATCGATGTGAAGTTGTGGCGAGGAGGAGGGCACGATGTTGCCCACTCCAGCGACGCTCCATAACCCCAAGGATCATCAACTGTCACCTTAGGAGACTTGCGGCTGATCCAGACGTTAACCATGAATGGCAGCATCGAGAGGGCCAGCAAGAAGGATCCGATCGTTGAAACTGTGTTCAGGGTAGTAAAGCCATCAGTAGCTAAATAATCCGCGTAGCGACGTGGCATTCCCTTGATTCCAAGCCAGTGCTGCACAAGGAAGGTGAGGTGGAAGCCAAAGAATAAGGTCCAGAAATGGATCTTGCCAAGGCGCTCATTGAGCATGTGCCCAGTCATCTTTGGCCACCAGAAGTAGAAGCCGCCAAACATCGCGAAGACCACTGTTCCAAAGAGAACGTAATGGAAGTGCGCTACAACGAAGTAAGAAGCCGAGACTGCGAAGTCCAATGGTGGACTAGCAAGAATAATTCCAGTCAATCCTCCAAAGAGGAATGTCACTAGGAATCCCATAATGAAGAGCATCGGAGTTTCAAAGGTGAGCGAACCGCCCCACATCGTTCCGATCCAGTTGAAGAACTTCACACCGGTTGGAACACCAATCAAGAACGTCATGAAGGAGAAGAACGGCAGCAGGACTTGTCCGCTGGCGTACATATGGTGCGCCCAGACCGAAACGGAGAGAGCTGCGATACCGATCGTTGCCGCGATCAAACCTTTGTAACCAAAGATTGGCTTGCGACTAAAGACCGGAAGAATCTCTGATGCGATTCCGAAGAAAGGCAGGGCAAGGATGTAAACCTCAGGGTGTCCAAAGAACCAAAAGAGGTGCTGCCAGAGCATCGCTCCCCCGTTAGCCGAGTCAAAGATATGCGAACCAAAGAGTCGATCACTTTCGAGCCCTAGCAGCGCTGCTGCAAGTGGTGGGAAGGCGAGCAAGACCAAGATTGAAGTAAGTAGAACGTTCCACGAGAAGATCGACATGCGGAACATCGTCATTCCTGGGGCACGCATGGTGAAGATTGTGGTTACGAAGTTAACTCCACCCAGAATTGTTCCAAGACCTGAGATCGCAAGGCCAATCACCCAGAGATCCCCACCGATGCCAGGCGAATACTGTGAGTTAGCCAGTGGTGCGTAAGCGGTCCAACCGAAGGACGCTGCGCCACCTGGGCTCAGGAAACCACCGAAAGCCATAAGACCACCGAAGAGGTAGAGCCAGTAAGAAAGCATGTTCAAGCGCGGGAAAGCCACGTCGGCCGCTCCAATTTGCAGCGGCATGATGACGTTAGCGAAGCCAACAAAGAGTGGAGTTGCAAACATTAAGAGCATGACAGTGCCGTGCATCGTGAAGATCTGGTTGTACTGCTCTGTGCTCAGGAATTGCAGTCCAGGCCGAGCCAATTCAGCACGTAGCAAGAGCGCCAAGATTCCAGCGATGATGAACCAGGCAAAAGAGGTAATCAGATAGAGATAGCCGATCGTCTTGTGATCAGTTGAGGTGATCCACTTTACGAAGAGGCGTCCCTTGGACTGGGCCTTCGGAGTCGGTGCATAACTTGAAGCCGATGTCGTTGGTTCTGCAAATGTTGTCATCGTTATGCCACCTTCAGGGAGTTGATGTACGCGGTGTATTGCTCAGGTGTAACAACCTTGACTGTAAAGAGCATCTGGGAGTGATTGCGACCGCAGAGGATGTTGCATCGGCCAGGGAAAGTTCCGAGCTTCTCGGCGGCAAACTCCAAGTGATTTGTAACATGCGGTAGAGCCTGGATTTGGATCATGAAGGCTGGAATCCAAAAGCCGTGATCAACATCGTTGGAGTCGATAGTAAAGAGAACTTTCTGGCCAAGTGGGAGTACGAGTTCGGGGCGTTGGGCCGGAGTTCCGGTCACCGTTGGAGCTGAAGGAATATCGTTATAAGTGAACTGCCATGACCACTGAATCGCATTCACGTGAATGTTATGAGGCGCGGTGGCAGGAGTATCTACCTTGGTGATGCGAGCTTCATCGCGAGCGGTGTACCCGAAGAGAACCGCAACGATGATGAACGGAATAAGGGTGTAAGCAATTTCAACTGGCACGTTGTAGCGCACCTGCTTTGGGAATTCCTCATTCTTCTTGCGGTGAAAGAAGACCGGCCACATCAGCAGAAGGAAAGTGAAGATACCTACGACTGCTGCAGTGACCCATGCCCAGTACCAGAGAGAACCCGAAGTGTCGTTGACACTCGAGGCACCTTTGGTGAATCCCAGTCCAGAGATACTCTGGTTGGAACAGGATGTGAGCAGCAAAGTGCTCGTCGAAATTACTAAAAGTCCGATAATTCGGCGGGTACGACGCATGGGAGAAGGATAACCATCCCACTCGCCTAGCGCGTGAACAGCGGGTAGCGTTCTTGGGGTGGGTTCAGTCACAGGCAACTTCCAGAGCGAAACGCCGCTGCATCCCGCCGCCAGCGCCTTTCTAACCGAGGCTTTCGACCGTGGGTGGGCTAGTCCAGACAAACGCCATGCAGAATCCCAGAAGGTTGCGATCCTCCTCAACGAAGCCAAGGAGAGCCTCGCCGGTCACCTGGGCCTCCGTCGTGAACAGTTGGAAATCCTTTCGGACCCCGCCATCGGCTATCACTTGGGGATTTCCGGGCTCCTCCGCGAGGGCTCCAGGCTCTTATACCCCGCCATCTCCCGATCCGAAGTCTTCGCCATCGCCGAGGGCGTACCTGCTGAAAAACTGGAGACGGACTCGAGGGGAGTTGCGCAGAGCCCGGTTGGCGAGTTTGAGGACGTTTTAGCCTGGCAATCAGCAAATGCCGAGACAGGAACTATCGCACCCACTCCGGACACCTTCGCCGGGCGGATATTCGTCGACGCCACCGCCTCCGGAGCACTCCTGCCTCTCCCCAATCGATGGAGCACTGCGCTCTGGAGCTCACGCGCTTGGCAGGGTCCAGCGGGGGTCAGCATCTTCGCAATTGGCGATAGAGCAATCTGGCGTAATGCTCTCCCCCACTTTGACCAGCGAATAAGTAGCTCAGATTTCTCAGTACCTCTCACGATCGCGAGTGCGATCGCACTAGATGCATTTACTGCTGACTACAAAGAACGCCGCTCCGAAATTCGAGCGTTGAATCATGAGATCCGCGACTTCTTGCACAATGAAATTGGTGACGTCGACATCGCCGGAGGAATTGATACCACCCTTCCTCACCTACTCTCCTTCTCTTTTTTATATATCGACGCAGAAATTTTGATGAACGAGTTGGATCGTCGTGGCTTTGCCGTGGACTCTGGTTCGGCCTGTAACTCTGCAAATATGGAGCCCAGTCACGTCCTAGCAGCGATGGGTTTGTTGACGCATGGAAATATCCGAATAGCGCTCCACAACGAGGTTAACCGCAACGAGGTAATTGAATTCCTCAAAACTTTGCAAGTTCTCATAGCGGAGATGCGCGCTTAAATGGAACTTGATTGCCGAGGAATGCGCTGCCCGCTTCCAATTATTAAATTAGCTACCGCTCTTAAGGAGAGCGAAGAGGTGATCTTGTTGAGTGATGATCCGGCCACACTTCCCGATTTGAGTGCGTGGGCACGGATGACAGGAAACTTTTACGAAGTAGTTGGTACAAATAAATATTTTGTAAAGCGGCTATAAACCCATGCGGGGGTTGATATGGTGCGCGACCTCGTTGGCAGCAACTGGCCCATATGCCTCTTCAAAACGGCTCATAAATTGCTCGCGATCAAAGAGGTACTCCTGAGTCCCCTTTGTCTCTAAGCAGAATGTCGCAATCATTGAACCCAACTGAGCACAGCGCTCGTGACTTAATCCCCAAGACAAGCCAGCAAGAAAACCAGAACGGAATGAATCTCCAACGCCCGTTGGATCAATCTTTGCCAACTCTGCGGGAGCACCAACCGTAATTGTGGGCTTGCCGTGCTCTTCAATCCGCGCACCCTTTGAACCAAGAGTGACAACACGTACCTGGACCTGATCAAAGAGTTCAGCATCCGACCAACTGGTCTTCTGCAACATCAGCGCAAGCTCATACTCGTTGAGAAATAGATACTTAGCCCCAACCACTAATTCCTTAACAGAGCCACCATCCATGCGGGCCAGTTGTTGGGATGGATCTGCTGCCATGGGAATGCCAAGACGCCGTGCAGAATGTGAGTGTCGAATCATCGCCTCCGGGTCATCAGGTCCGATCAGGAAGAGGTCGATACCACCTTCGCGTTCAGCGATGCTTTCAATATCTAACTCACGAGCCTCTGACATTGCACCCGGAAAGAAGGAGGCGATTTGGTTGAGCTCTTCATCGGTGGTGACGATAAAAGTGGCGGTGTACAAATCCTTAGAGATGCGCACATGTTCGGTATTAACACCGTGTCTTATCAACCAATCGTTGTAATCCGCCCAATCCTTACCAACCGCCGCAACTAAGAGTGGATTTAGTCCCAGCGCGCCCATGCCGAAGGCGATATTTGCAGCGCAGCCGCCACGGTGGATATCGAGATTGTCGACCAGGAAGGAGAGCGAAACTTTCGCAAGTGATCCTTCAACGAGAGAGTCAGTGAACTTTCCCGGAAAGGTCATTAAGTGGTCGCGACCAACTGAGCCTGCGACGGCAACTTTCATAGAGCGAGTTTCAGTTAGTTAAAGGAGTCGCCGCAGGCGCAAGAGCCCTGAGCGTTGGGGTTATCGATCGTGAAACCCTGCTTCTCGATTGTATCTACGAAATCGATTGAAGCGCCCATCAAGTAAGGAGTGCTCATCTTGTCCGTGACAACCTTTACGGAACCGAACTCTGAGACGGTATCGCCATCGAGAGCGCGATCGTCGAAGTAGAGCTGGTAACGCAGGCCCGAGCAACCGCCAGGTTGGACTGCTACGCGAAGAGAGAGGTCATCGCGACCCTCTTGGGCGAGAAGTGCTGCAACTTTGGTGGCTGCTACCTCAGTGAGGAGAATGCCGGTTGCGGTCTGGATACTTACATCTGTGACGGTTTCAGTGCTCATGCGCGGAATAATACCTCTAAAATCCCCGTATGGCCTTTGGAAACTTAACGGAGTTGCTTCTTCTGGGACGCGAAAGCGATCTGCAGAGTGAACGCGGTGTTTCCTGCGAAGGCGAACTCCCTGCCGCCAGCGACCCTGCTCTTGTCGATAGAGCGAAGAAGGCGCGTGCGGCCTTGGGCTCGAGGGCAATGATCTTGGGTCACCACTATCAGCGTGATGAGGTAATTGCTTTCGCCGATATCACTGGCGATTCCTTCAAGTTGGCGCAAGCGGCGGCCAGCAACCCCGAGGCTGAACTGGTGATCTTCTGTGGGGTCCACTTCATGGCCGAATCGGCAGACATTCTCACCTCCGCCAACCAAAAGGTGATTCTTCCCGACTTAGCTGCCGGGTGCTCGATGGCAGATATGGCCGGGGCTGCACAGGTCGATGCAGCGTGGGCCCATTTCCAGAAAGTCGGCATCGCTGGCCGAACCATTCCCATTACCTACATGAATTCAACAGCCGCAATTAAGAGTTTCACGGGGGCTAATGGAGGCGCGGTCTGTACCTCCTCCAACGCACAAAGAGCGATGAGCTGGGCCTTTGAGCGTGGCGAGAAGATCTTCTTCCTGCCAGACCAGCACTTGGGGCGAAATACAGCGATTTTGCACTTGGGCCTGGAAGTGAGCGATTGCGTCGTTTGGAACCCCTGGAAGCCGCAGGGTGGACTGACTGATCAGGAGCTACTGGGCGCCAAGGTCATTCTGTGGCGCGGCCACTGCTCCGTACATGGCCGCTTCTCATTACAGAACGTTCATGATGTCCGCGAGCGTCTCCCGGGTGTTCAGGTCCTAGTCCATCCCGAATGCCAAAACGAGGTGGTAATGGCCGCGGATGTGGTGGGCAGTACCGAGATGATTATTAAGACTGTGGCGGCATCAGCCCCTGGTTCAAAATGGGCGATCGGAACAGAACTCAATCTGGTCCAACGTTTAGCAAGGAGCAACCCCGACAAAGAGGTTGTATTCCTCGACAAGACGGTTTGCTACTGCTCCACTATGAATCGCATCGATCTTCCACACCTTGTCTGGGCGATGGAGAATTTGGTTGCAGGTCGAATCCTCAATCAGATCACCGTTGAAGAGAAGACCGCTCACTTTGCGAGAGTTGCGCTAGAGCGAATGCTGGCTCTACCGTAACCACATGACAAAAGACGCTCCAACACCAAAGCGCAAGGATGCCGAAGCGCTCAACAAGGTAAATGCCATCAACTCCCCTGCGACGAAGGAGACGAAAGCTCGCGATCGCAACGAGCTGAAGGCTAAGCGACTCGCCGCGCGCGCCGCCTACATGCGTGGTGAAGAGAGCGCGCTTCCTATCCGCGATAAGGGTCCTGTAAAGCGCTACGTTCGCAATTACGTAGATTCACGTCGCAACGTGGGCGAATATTTTCTTCCTGCAGTCTTCACTGTCTTGGTACTAACAGTTGTTCACAACAAATTTGTATCTCTGATTGCGATTCTCTTTATGTATGCCGCGATGCTTTACACAGTTATCTCGGGAATCTTCATGACGCGCGCCATTCGCAAGGCAGTAAATGCAAAGTTCCCTGGCGAGTCCACTAAGGGTCTTGGAATGTATGGATGGTTGCGCTCAACGCAGATGCGTCGCATGCGCGCACCCGCACCACAGGTACAGCGCGGGGACACGATCTAAAGAATTAGCTTTATCTATTCGAAAGCCTAAGCCCTCGGGTTTGGGCTTTCATTCTTTGTAGGGTCTTTTTCAGGGAGTGCGCCGAGGACTGCATCAATAGCACTCATAACACTTGCATCGAGCTTCACACCAGATGCCTTTACATTCTCTTTCACCTGAGTCGGCTTGGTAGCTCCCATGATCACTGCCGAGACATTTTTGTTCTGCAGCGCCCAGGCCAAAGCGAGCTGAGACATCGTCAGACCATGTTCTTCTGCAATCGGCTTCAAATTCTGCACCGCGGTGAGAACGTCATCGCGCATCCAACGCGAGATCATTCCTGCCCCAGATTTCTTATCGGTAGCACGTGACCCTACTGGTGGCTTCTTCCCCGGTAGATACTTTCCGGTGAGGACACCCTGCGCAATTGGTGACCAGACAATCTGGCCGATTCCCTCTTTCTCGGAGAGCGGTACTACTTCCTTTTCAATTACGCGCCAGAGCATCGAGTACTGCGGTTGGCTCGAAACGAAGCGGGTCCAGCCGTGCTC